>JBFJKG010000008.1:0-16585 GCA_041635075.1 Solimonas sp. | reverse complement strand
TTCGGCGGCGCTGCCAAAGCTGAGGTTCGGATTCTCACCGGCGTTGTAGGTGCCCAGGTCGACAAAGCTGAGGAAGCTGCCGGGAGCAGGTGCTTCCAGCGGCTTCCACTCGTACTGGTAGTAGGCCTCGATCGTGGCATTGGCGAAGGGGTCGGTGCTGAGGAACACCATGCCGACCGGTGTGAACACTTCTTCCACCGCAAAGCCAACGCGATACAGATTGTTGGCGTTGACCGGCTGTGCCTGATTGATCGAGTTGACGACCAGGAGCGTGGATTCGCCCCAGTTCACGGTCTGCCGGCCGATCTTGAAGGACAGTTCGCGGTCGCCGATGAAGGGCAGGCGACCATAGAAGTTGAAGTCCAGAATCTGCAGGTCAGTGCCGACCTGATTCAGGACTGCGCCATCGTTACGCTTGTTGCGCACCACTCCGCCCGGTCCGTAGGTGTGCTCGAAGTAGCGATTGGACTCCGGGTTTCCGGATGCGGTGCCGAGCTCGAAGCCGACATCGCCGACATTCTCGGGAGTGATGCGGTTGGGGTGGTACTCGGTGAAATCGTTGTTGACGAAGTCGTAGAAGTACAGCCACTTGGCGAAGAATCCGAAATCGCCGAAGGTGAGATTGAGGTCCTGCGTCAGCTTGGCGACATGCTGTACGGCGTCACCCTTGTCGTAGTTCAGGTTGCCGTCGTCATTGCGCATCGTGAACTGGCCGCGTGAAGCGGTGAGCCGCTGCGCCGGGTAGGACTGATCCTTGAACAGACCCTGACAGGACTGGTAGCGACCGTCGCAGATACTGGGGTCGTTATTGGCTTTGCCGACCAGATCGGCGGAGCGATCCTGCATGCGCCAGGCGGCGCCATAGGTCACGGTGGTGTTCAGCACCCCTTCAATTGAGTCATCCGGGCCAAACGAGAACGAAATGGCGGCGGCGCTGGCGCTGATGAGCAGCAACGGCAAGCCAAGGAGCGTGGCGGCTAGCTGGGGGGGGAGACGCATGCAGTCCTCTCGCAGATGGTTCGATTTTTTGGAGGCGCGACTTTACACAAGCCGCAGCGTCCAGCACAGGCGTATGCCCAAGCTATCGCCAAATACTGCGTTGGTCTGTCAGACGAAACCAGCGGTGTGCCGACAGCCGCCCCTGTCGGGGCGGCCAAGCGGGAGGACGACGCTGTATCAGGGTGCGTCGATCTTGATGATCCGGCGCTCCAGCCTATGCCCCGATCTGGCTACAAGCAGTCCTTGAAGCTTGTGCTGTTTGCCCTGTCGCATCACTTCGACCTGCAGTGGCTTCTTGCCGCGATGCTCGAGCAGACGCTCCCAGGCCTCAACCGGATGCTCTACCGCGCTGCCGTCGATACTCTGAATGACGTCACCGCTCTTCAGGCCCAGCGTGTTGTCCTTGTCTACAGACGGGGCCTGCACTACCAGAACACCCTTCTGGGTCTTGAAGTAGGTGGCCAGGTCCGGATTCAGGCTGGCCAACTGCAGGTCTGCGCCGCTACCGGCGGCTGACATTCGGAGGGGGTCTCCTTCCATCGGTGCCCGCGGCACAGATGGGGGCATCGGCGGGAGGGGTGGCACCAAGACATCGAAATCGTGCTCATCACGCCACGCCCAGGCGGGTACATGCGGCACCATCGGCTGTGGGCGCGAGGCAATGGCCGTGGTCTTTGCGCGTTTGCCCTCGCGCAGATACTCCAAGGCCACGGGGTCACCTGGCTTCAGCTCGGACATCACCGCCAGCAGTTTGCGGCTGGGGCTCTGTGTCTCGCCCTTCCCGGGGGCTAGTGACTCCCCATTGGCACTCAGCAGTAGATCACCGCTCTTGATGCCTGCCTTTTCGGCGCCGCTGCCGGGGGTGACGCCGGTAATCACAACCCCCTGGGCCGGACTTTTCTCGGTGCTGTCGTCGATGGTGACGCCCAGCATCGCCCGCTGTGAGTTGAATATGAACTCATAAGCTTCTGCCCGCGGGCTCTCACTGTGCGCAGCACGTGCCGCACGCCCCATCTCGGCAGCAGCGCGGGCAAACTCGCGTTGCGCCTCTTCCAGCGCTTTGCGTGCCTGTTCCAATTCCTGATTCTGCTTCTGCTGCGTGGCAGGGGTGTCTCCGGCCTGCGCGGCAAATGGCACGGTCATGGTGGCCGCCAGCAAGGCAGCACTCAAGCGGGTGCGAATGGCCGTTTTCATATGCTCAGTTCCTGTGTGCGGGGTTCAGTCTGCAGGGCCGCGCCCTGGTGGGTCTGTACCAGTTGTGACATCAGCAGCACGCGATTGCGCCACAGCTGTCGCCGGGCCTCGTCCTGCGCGTAGTTCAGCTGCAGATCAACCACAGCCAGATCGTTCTCCAGGCCTGCGGCACGCGCCGCGAGTCGGGCATCCCAAACCACCGCCTGCGGCCGGACACGCTGCAAGGTGCGTTCGAGTCCCTGTGACTGGGCAATCAGCTGGGTCAGTTCCGCGTCCGATCCGTCCGGCAGTGCCTGCGGCCATAGCTGCCAGCCGATACCGATACTGCTCAGCAGCGAAGCCGCCAAGGCCAATCCGCCCAGTAGCCGGCGCCGACGCCGACGGGGTGCAGCGTCCAGTTCCTGTCGCAGGGCGTCCCAGCCGCCTGCAGGCGGATCAAAGTCAGGCAGCGCCTGCAGCTGCCGGGCCAGGTCGTGATTGGAAGCGTTCATGCGGGCTCCGTGATCGGCGCGGCATCGGCATCTGGCGCCGCAGGTTGTACCAGCTTGCGCAGCCGTTGATGGGCGCGCGCGAGCTGTGACTTCGAGAAGCTGATGGTCTTGCCGCAACTCTCGGCGATCTCGGCGTGGCTATAGCCCTCAACGTGGTATAGCCAGAGCACCGCACGGGGGAGCGCGGGGAGCAGTCCAAGCAGACGTTCGAGGTCCATCTGCGCCAGTGCGCTGACGTCGACGTGGACGTCTTCGACGGCTTCGGGCAGCAGCAATTCGGTATAGCGTCGTTCGCGACGCAGCAGCTGTAGCGCTTCGGTGGCGGCGATCCGCCGCAGCCAATGACCGAAGGGGGCGTCGCCCCGGAACTGATGAATCACCCGGAAGGCCTGCAAGAAGCAGTTCTGCATGATGTCTGCCGCCATCTCCGGGCAGTGGGTCATGCGCCGGGCGAGGCTGTAGACCGCGCGCTCATAGGTTCGGTAGATGTGCGCCTGCGCAAGCCGCTCGCCGCGGCGGGCGGCGGCCAGGCTTGCGGGGTCCAATGGCAGGTCGAAGGAGGCGCTCATGCCTCCCTTAGATGCGGCTAATCGGAAAAAGGTCGCATCAGTTTGATGGTCAGAGCCCGTGCAGGCTCAGGAACGTGCGCACCGCATCGTTGGCGGCCGCGGGATGCTCGAGCATGAAGCAGTGACCGCCCGGCAGGGTCTGGACTTCTACCTGCGGGTTGGCGCGACGCGCCAGCCGCGCGGCCCAGGGAATGAACGGATAGGACCCCGCGCCATAGAGATACAGGATCGGCAGCTTGGCGCGCGGGAACGCGCGCCAGGGATATACCGGCTGATCGAAGATCTGCGCCTCCAGGGTCTTGGGGCAGCACAGCTCGCGCGCGCCGTCCGGTGTGTCGCGGGTGGCGTGGTCTGCGAAGCAGGCCAGCGCTTCCTCGGTCCAGCCGGCATAGATGCCGCGCCCGCGCAGCTTATCGACGACTTCGTCGCGGCTCGTCCAGCGATCACGCCGGCGCAGCGTGGCCTGGGCAATCGGATTGCGCTTCAGCGCGGCAGCGAAGCGCACGCCGAGCCAGACCGAGGTTGGCATCGTGATCGGATCCAGCAGTACCAGCGCGCTGAACAGGCCCGGATTTGCGGCAGCCACGCCCAGGGTCAGGGCGGCGCCGTAGCTGTGACCGATGCCGATCAGCGGTCGTTTGGCCTTCAGGCCTTGATCATCGATGACCTTGGGGATGCGCTCAATCAGTGCCCGTGGGCCGGAGAAGCGGGGTGGGGCTTCGCTGGCACCATGCCCCTCTATGTCATGGCAGAACAGGCCGTAGTCAGGGACGAGTTGCCGCAGAAAGGGCCAGTAGACGCCGCCGCAGAAACCGTTGCCATGCATGAAATGCAGCAGCGGGCCATTACCCGTGACCCGCCGCCCGCTCAGCCGCGGGCCGTCGCCGGCGTCTGAACTCCAGCCGAGGGTCTGCTGCAAATAGTCGGGCACCGTAGTGTGAGCGGGCATTTGCTTAGATCAAAAGCGATGGGCGCGGCAGACTAGCAGAACCCGCCCCCATATCGAGGGTCCTAACCGCTCGCAAGGAGTCCCTCATGAGTGATCTGGACCGCATCAACATCGAACTCGGGCAGGACGCCGTGGGGCTGCTGCGCTGGAGTCTGGCCGAGGCAGCGCGTCTGGGTGGGCCGGCTATCGTCACCAGCAACTTCCGTCCCTATGCCGCCGTCATGTTGCACCTGGCGACCCGCGCACAATCCGACATCCCCGTGATCTGGATGGACAGCGGTTACAACACGGCTGAAACCTATCGCCACGCCGAAGCGCTCCGGCAGCGTCTGGGCTTGAACCTGCACGTCTATGTGCCAGCGCGCAGCCGCGCCCGACGCGAGGCGCTCCACGGCAGGGCCCCGAGTCCCGGTGACGCCGGCTTTGAGGCGTTTGTGGACGAGGTGAAGCTGGAACCGTTTGCGCGCGCCCTGAATGATTTCAAACCCAGCGTGTGGCTGCATGGCGCCCGTGCTGCGGATACCGAGCATCGCGCGCAGATGCAGCCAGTCTCACGAAATGAACAGGGGATACTGAAGATCGCGCCGCTGCTTTCGTGGACGACGCGCGAGCTGCATCGATATGCGCAGCAGCACGATCTGCCGGTCAGCTGGGACTATTTCGACCCCACCAAGCCCGATCCCAAGCAGGAATGCGGCTTGCTGCTGCAAGGCTGAAAGGGTGCCGGCCAGCGGCTACCGGGTCAGCCTGGCATCGGGCGGTTGTTGGAGTAGTCGATCAGGCCTTTGACGATGCGGTAGATCCACCAGACCAGCAGGCCGAACAGGCCGATAAAGCCGACCATGACAATAGCCAAGGCGCCGAAAATGACGCCCCATAGCAGGCTCCACCAGAATGTCCGTATCAACCAGCGGTGATGGCTGCGGATAAATTCGTTCTGGGTCTCGCCGACCTTGATATGACTGATGATGACGCTGACCAGTGCCGCCAGAAAGCCGGTCATCGGTGCCAGTGCGTCAAGCACATAGGCCACCAGCAGGGTGTTGCGCTCGCCGGTTTCGGCCAGCTGGGCGTCGGCTGTCTGCAATTCGTCCATGGTGGTCATCCGTAATCGGGCGGGCCCCTTAGCTTGCCACAGGCCCGGCGCCTCGCCACCCGTCGGCGCCCACGCGGGCGGCGCGTAAACGAAAACGGCAGGCGTGTGCCTGCCGTTCAAGGTCCCGCGCCAACGGCGTACCTGCTTAGCCCTTGTAGGCCTTGATGCCGTTGGCAATCTCAGCGCGCGCGGCGGCGGCGTCGCGCCAGCCGGCGATCTTGACCCACTTGCCCTTCTCCAGCGCCTTGTACGAGCTGTAGAAATGATGGATTTCGTTCTTCACGCGCTCGGGTACGTCAGCCAGGTCCTGCAGGTGGTCGTAGGCATTGTTGCTGACCTTGTCGACCGGAACCGCCAGCAGCTTGGCGTCGCTACCCTTCTCGTCCTCGGTGTCCAGCACGCACAGCGCCCGGCATTTGATCACCGAGCCGGCGACCACCGGGTGTGGGGTCATGACCAGCACATCGACCGGATCACCATCACCAGCCAGCGTCTTGGGCACGTAGCCGTAGTTGGCCGGGTAGGCCATCGCCACATTCATGAAGCGGTCGACCATCAGCAGGCCCGTGTCCTTGTCGACTTCGTACTTGACCGGAGGGCCGTAGGCCGGAATTTCGATGACGACATAGAACTCGTTGGGGGCTTTGTCGCCCGGACCCAGTGCTTCGATACCCATGTTCTTGTTGCGCCTCTTGCGGTGGTGGAAACGATGCCAGCGCGAAATTCACTGGCCGACCCTGCTAAGCCGCTGAACTTGACAGACTTCTTCGGCGGTTGCTGGCGGGGGGCGTAGTGTAAGGGATGGGCTGCTGCGGCGCAGCACTCACATTGACGCGGCGCGCAGGGAGCGGTTACTTTCTCGCGCTCGCGCGGCCCCCGGGAAGCTCTACAGCCAACCGCGCCACATCATATAGCTACTGAGGCTGATCCACGATGAGAATGGTTTTGCTGGGCGCGCCCGGCTCTGGGAAGGGCACGCAAGGCGAGAAGCTGGTTGCCCATTACGGCATCCCCAAGATTTCCACGGGTGACGCCCTGCGCGCCGCTGTTGCTGCCGGTACGGCGCTGGGCAAGCAGGCCAAGGCCAAGATGGATGCCGGTGCGCTGGTGGACGACAGCATCGTTATCGGCATCGTCGAAGAGCGCCTTAATCAGGACGACGCGCGCAAGGGCTTCATCCTGGACGGCTTTCCGCGCAATACGGCGCAGGCAGAGGTGCTGGATGCGATGTTGCAGCGTCTGGGGCAGCCGGCGATTGACACGGCCGTGCACCTGCAGGTCAACGACGAAGAGATCATCAAGCGCCTGCTGGATCGTGCGCAGAAGGAAGGCCGCGCCGACGACAAGGAAGACGTCATCCGCCGCCGCATCGAGGTATATAACGCCGAGACGCGCCCGTTGCTGGACTACTACCAGCACCAGGGGAAGGTCGTGACCGTTGCCGGTGTCGGTAGCCTGGACGAAATCTTCCAGAGAATTCTCAGCGCGCTGGCCTGAGGCCCGGCCTAGAGCCGGGTCAGCAAGTCCGCGCCGAGGACCTCGCGGCGCCAGCCGCGCAGTACATTGACCTGCGCCGCGGCGCCTTCGCGAACCAGCGCGACCAGCTCGGCTTTCGGTGCCAGAAAGCTGACCGGCAGGTTCAGCGCTGTCGCCTGGGCCTGCACCTGAGCCTGTAGCGCTTTCAGGCGTAGCTTCTGCTCGGGTTCAAAGTCTTCTTCTTGCGCCAGGATGCGCTCCGGCTGCTGTGAAGCTTCTGCAACAACCGCCAGCAGCGCTTCGCCGTGGCGCTCGCGCGTTCGCGGCGGGAGTACGGCCAGATTCTCCAGTTCCGCTGCGGTCTGCGGCCGTCGCTCGGCGATCCGGTAGATGGCGTCGTCCTCGATGATCCATTTGCGCGGACGATCCCGCGCCTGCGCTTCGGTTTCGCGCCAGGCGCAAAGGGCCGCGGCAATTACCTGGGCGCGTGCATTCATGCGCGACATGCCTTTGAGGCGCTGCCAGGCATCGGCCGGATGGGTCGCATATTGCTCGGGGACGCATTGTCGCGCGCAATCTTCAGCCAACCAGCCCAGGCGGCCGCAGGCGGCGAGTTCGGCCTGCATGACTGGATAGATCGTGGCCAGATGGGAGACGTCCGCGGCGGCGTAGGCCAATTCGGCCTCGCGCAACGGACGCCGCGCCCAATCCGTGCGTGACAGGCTCTTGTCGACCGGAATGCCCAGTCGCTTTTCGACCAGGCCGGCATAGCCAATCTGATCGCCGATGCCGAGCAGGGTCGCCGCAATCTGGGTATCAAAGAGCGGCGCCGGGCAACGGCCGCGCATGCGCACCAGGATTTCCAGATCCTGTCCTGGCGCATGCAGCACCTTGATCGAGTGGGGCGATTCCAGCAGTTCCAGCAGTGGGGACAGGTCGCTCAACGCCACGGCATCGATGCATGCCGCCTCACGCCCATCGCCGATCTGAATCAGACATAGCCGGGCGTGATAGGTGTCGACACGCACGAACTCGGTGTCCACGGTCAGCCAAGGCGCACGGGCCCAACGGTGTACGGCCGCCAGCAATTCTTCCGGCGTAGTTATCAAAGGAGTATTCATCAGCCGGCTAGAATAACGGCTTATTCCTCTGGCCATTGCCATGTACACGCAACTTCTCGCCGTGACGCTACGAGTGCTCGCTTTTCGTGCG
Source organism: Solimonas sp. (assembly GCA_041635075.1). GTDB lineage: Bacteria > Pseudomonadota > Gammaproteobacteria > Nevskiales > Nevskiaceae > Solimonas. Next base: position 8,599 of record JBFJKG010000008.1, on the reverse strand, counting down.
GGTCCTCAGGACTATCCCTACGCCCCGGCTTTGACGCCGCAACTGCTTGCATTCGCGCTGCTGACTCAGGCTCTGGTTCTGGGGCAGTTGATGCCCCTGCCGCTGGTGCTGCTGATCGGTGTGTTGGCAGTCGGCGCGCTGGCGCTGGCTACACGCACGGTGCTGCGTTCGCGCAATCTGGACAATCGCTTTCACCAGACGCTGGGTGCGCTGTTGGCGACCGGCGGCCTGCTGACGTTGGCAATGGCACCGCTGTTTTCGTTCGCGGTACCGATGTTGCGCGAAGTCAGCAGCAATCCGGAAATACTCGAGCAGCCCGAGAAGCTGATGGCGCTGCGCCCGCCGGCGGTGGTGAACCTGCTGCTGGACGTGCTGTTCTTCTGGAACCTCGCGGTGACGGCGCGGATCTATCGTCTGGCCGGTGATCTGCGTCTGGCCGGCGCACTGCTGACGACCCTGGCCGTGGTTATGTTCATGTTTCTGTCGGTGCTGTTCGGTACGGCCTTGCTCGGCGGTCTGTTTGGCCTGCAGGCGCAGTAAGGCTCATGCACATACATATCCTGGGAGTCTGCGGAACGTTCATGGCCGGCATCGCGGCCATCGCGCGCGAGGCGGGTCATGTCGTCACCGGCTCTGATGCCAACGCATGGCCGCCGATGTCGACGCAGCTGGAGCAGCTGGGCATCAGCGTGCTGCAGGGCTACGCACCGGAGCATCTGCAGCCGGCTCCCGATATCGTCGTGGTGGGCAATGTTGTCAGCCGTGGCAATCCGGCCATGGAGTACGTACTGGACGCCGGGTTGCCGTATGTTTCCGGCCCGCAGTGGCTGGCCGAGAACGTGCTGCGGCGTCGTCATGTGCTGGCGGTCGCCGGTACCCACGGCAAGACCACGACCAGCTCGCTGCTGGCGTGGCTGCTGGAACACGCAGGTCTCGAGCCCGGATTTCTGATCGGAGGGGTGCCGGGCAACTTCGGCATATCCGCCCGCCTAGGGCGGTCGAAGTACTTCGTGATTGAAGCGGACGAGTACGACACGGCGTTCTTCGACAAGCGTTCGAAGTTCGTGCACTACCGGCCGCGCACCTGCATCCTCAACAACCTCGAATACGACCACGCCGATATTTTTCCCGACCTCGCGGCCATTGAGCGCCAGTTCCATCACCTGGTGCGCACGGTGCCATCGTCCGGCCGTCTTGTGGTCAACGGCACCGACGCCAACCTGGAGCGAGTATTGCAGCAGGGGTGCTGGAGCGAGGTCGTACGTTTTGGCGTGCCTCAGGGCTGGATGGGTCGCGATGCCGGTAACACGGCGGACGGCGACTGCTTCGAACTGACTGTGGGTGACCATGCCCACGGTGCGGTGACGTCGCCGCTGGCAGGTACTCACAACCGCTTGAACGCCCTGGCGGCATTTGCCGCCGCCGCGCATGTCGGCATACAGGTGCCGGTGCTGCTGGAGGCATTGGGCCGGTTCGCGGGCATCAAGCGGCGCCTCGAAAAGCGCGGCGCCGTCCGCGGTGTCACCGTCTACGACGATTTTGCGCATCATCCAACGGCGATAGCGGTCACGGTGGATGCATTGCGGCGTCAAGGTGGCGGCCGCGTGCTGGCGGTGCTCGAGCCGCGCTCGAACACCATGCGTCTGGGCACGCACGCGGGGGAACTGGTGCACAGCCTGAAGGATGCTGACCTGTGCTATGTGTTTGCGCGCCCTGACCTCAAATGGGACGCCGGCGCTGCACTATCGGCTGTAGGGGGGCGCCTGCGGGTGCATGCTCAGATCGAGCCGCTGGTGGCGGCGATAGCGGCCGAGGCGCGCGAAGGTGATCGAGTACTGGTGATGTCCAACGGTGATTTCGCCGGAATCCACGAACGCCTGTTGCAGCGACTGGCGGATGGCAGCGCCTGATCGCTATTCGATGCGACGCACTCGGAGCTGGGTGTTAACGCCATCAAAGTTCAGGAAGTAACTGCCGAAGAGGCCGCGACGAACAGTGACCTCCGGACTGCGCATCCTCTTGAACGAGCGGCGGTCATCCAGGCTCTTCCAGATCTGGCCGTTCTCCAGTCGGAACAGGTCGCCCTTCTGCCAGCCTTCCAGTTCGCCCATGACACGTGAGCGGATGCTGTCCGCGCTGCTGGTGCTAGAGCGGTGCGGTAGCCCCTCAGCTCCAAAGCCGGTTGCAGTGTCTGCGGGCGTGCGGGCTTCCAATGCGGGGGTGTCGGTGGATATTGACGCCGCGATGACCGGCGTCTTTGCGGCGCGCGCCTTCGCGCTTGGGCCAAATGCCAGACGGTCATAGCAGGCCAGACGCTGCGAATCGGCGGCCAGGGCTGCGCAGCGCTGCAGTCCGGTGTTGTCAGCCATGCCCTCGGGGCTGAATGCCATAACCGCCAGCGACACGAGACAGCTGCGCCGCCAGCTCACCGCGTGCTATCCGTGACTGAGTACTTCATGTGCCTGCTGATCAGCGTGATAACTGGATCGCACCATCGGACCACTGGCGACGTGTGAAAAACCCATCTGCTCGCCGACGACGCGGAGTCTCTCAAACTCGTCCGGATGCACATATCGCGCTACCGGCAAATGGTGCTTGGACGGCTGCAGGTACTGACCCAACGTCAGCATGTTGACGCCGTGATCGCGCAGGTCGCGCATCACTTGCTCAATTTCGGCAATCTCCTCGCCAAGCCCCAGCATCAGCCCCGACTTGGTCGGCACCTCCGGGTGCAGCGATTTGAAACGCTCTAGCAAGTCCAGCGACCACTCATAGTCCGAGCCAGGACGCGCCTGCTTGTAAAGCCGCGGGATCGTTTCCAGGTTGTGATTGAACACATCTGGCGGCATGTCCTTGAAGATGGTCAGTGCAGGGTCCATGCGGCCGCGGAAGTCGGGGACCAGAACCTCGATCGTGAGTTGCGGCGACAGCGCGCGGGCTTCGCGAATGCATGCAGCAAAGTGAGCCGCGCCGCCATCGGCGAGGTCGTCGCGATCGACCGACGTGATGACGACATAGCGCAAAGCCATGTCGCGGATCGTGCGCGCCAGTTTCAGCGGTTCGTCGGTGTCCAGAGCATTTGGCCGACCATGGGCGACATCACAGAACGGGCAGCGTCGCGTGCAGATCGCGCCCATGATCATGAACGTCGCCGTGCCCTTGCCGAAGCACTCACCGAGATTGGGGCACGCCGCCTCTTCGCAGACCGTATGCAGATCGTTTGCGCGCAGCGCTGCCTTGACACGTGCCACCTCAGGCGTCGCCATTGACTTGGCCCTGATCCACGTCGGCTTGCGCAGAGGCTCGGTGGTCGCCTCGATCTTGATCGGAATGCGCGCCATCTTCTCGGCGCCACGCAGCTTCTCGCCTTGGACAATGGGGCGAGGGCGATGGGGGGGGCTGTTCGGGTTCATGGGCAGCGTCTGATCGGTGAGGCCCTAGTTTAAGCAAGCTCAGGCGGGCCTGCCGACCTTTGCTAACCTGATGCCGGTTACCGTCGCTCGATCAGCTGGTTGCGCCCATAGCGGAGGCCGATATCAAGATTCTCATTTCCACGTTTGGCAGCCGCGGCGACGTAGAGCCGCCACTGGCGTTGGCGGTTGAACTGCGGTCGCGGCAGCACGAAGTGACGGTGGTCGCGCCGAGGGTGTATGCCGAGTGGATACAGGCTCACGGCGTTGGCTGGGCAGAACTGCGGTTTGATCTGATGGCGTTTCTGCGTGGAGATGAACTGAGCGAACTCCGCCGCCGGGGCAGGTTTCTTGCCTATTCGCGGGCGTTGGTTGCCGGGTATCGTCGTGGTAGCCGTATGGCGCTGGATGACTACCGGCAAGCGGCGCAGGGCGCCGATTTCGTGATCCAGTCCGGCCAAGGGCATGGTGGTGTGGAGGTGGCCGAGGAAAGGGGCATTCCAATGGCATTTCTGTATCTGATGCCGATGGCGCCAACGCGCGCCTTTCCGTCGTTCTTTATCCCCCTGCGTTGGTCGCTGGGGGGGCGATACAACCATTGGACGCAGAGGCTGGTCTACCGCGCCATGTGGCGCACCTATGGCCCTCCGTTGAATCAATGGCGCGCTGAGCGGCTGCGCCTACCGGCGTGGAAGTCTTATGCGCAAATGCTCAATGCGCGCGAGCACATGGCGGCGCCCAATCTGCTCGCATACAGCCCGGCGGTGCTGCCGCGTCCGAAGGATTGGAGCGCAAGCCACCAGCCGACGGGGTTTTTCTTTCTCAAGCGTGTTGATGACTGGCAACCGTCGTCGGAGTTGTTGGCGTTTCTGGCGGCGGGGCCGCCGCCGGTCTTCGTAGGATTCGGCAGCATGCGGCTCGGTGATCCGGCGCAATTGACGCTCAAAGTGCTGCGCGCGCTGGAACTGGCGGGACAGCGGGGTGTGCTGCTGGTAGGGGGCGGGGGCGGATTGGCACGGCTACCCACCAGCCCTTCGGTGTTCTATCTCGACCAGTTTTCGCATCGCTGGCTGTTCCCGAGAATGGCGGCCATCGTGCACCATGGCGGTGCCGGAACCACCGCTGCAACCCTGCACTCAGGCGTACCCGGCGTACTGTTCCCGCACCTGATTGACCAGCATGCATGGGCGCAACAGATGGAGAAACTGGGCGTCGGCATTCGCGTCAGTGCCTTGCATCGGCTCCGCAGCGCGTCGCTGGCGGCAGCGATTCGCCGCGCGGTCAGCGACCCCGGACTGCGAGCAAAAGCGGCGGCGTACAGTAGCGTCATCAGAGCCGAGAACGGCGTCGGTACGGCTGCAGACTGGATAGAACGCTACGCGGCCGAGTTTGCGCAGGGCGCGCTCCCTCGGTGCGCAGATTCGTTGCAGGCCGTTGACCAACGCGCTACCGAGGGGGCAGCGGAGCTATCAGGCGGCTAGCGCGGTGCGCGCCAATGCAGGAGAGGGTTGTTCCTTCATGCCTAGCGCCTCGCAGACCGCCACACGCGCCTGTCGCGCCAGTGCATCGCGGTCAATGCCCTTCGCGCGGATCGGGGTGCAGTACAGAACCTGCACGTGCAGCTGCGGTTCGCGTAGCACGCGCAGGATGTGACTGAACAGGTCATCGTCGCCAATGAACGGCGCAAGATTGGCGCCGCTGCGGCCGCGGCCGTAACGCAATGCAACTGGCTGTACCCAGCAGCCGGATTCCAGTGCCGCTGCGAACAGCCGCGCGTGAAAGTCCAGTACCTGTCGGCCATCGGTCGTGGTGCCTTCGGGGAAGATCGTGACGGCACCGCCATTCTGCAGATGCGGAATCAGCCGCTCCAATAGTGGCCTTGCGCCCCCGCGACCGCGGCGGATGTAGAAGCTGCCAGCGGCGTTGGCCAACCAGCCGGCTACCGGCCAGTGACGAATCTCGGATTTGGCGACAAATCGGGTGGGCTCGCTGGCCGCGAGCAGCGGGATGTCGAGCCACGACACGTGATTCGCCACGGTCATGCGCGCGCCGTCCACGGCGTGCCCGCGTTGGGTGATCTGCAGCCCCAGTACCTTCAGCAGGTAGCGGTTCCAACGTTGGGTCAGTCGTTCGCGGGGGAGGCGCTCACCGAAGTCGAGTTTCACCAGCAGGCATAGCAAGCAACCGACCAGCAGGTGTACGAGCAACCGGGTGGCGCGCCAGTACAGCCGAATCCAGGACATGGCTCGTAGCTGGATTCAGGCGTGGCCGGCAATGCCGGTCGCCTCTGCACTTTTTCCCAGAAAGTGACGCGCGTAGCGGGGATGCAGATCGCTGACGTTGAGCAGCATGAAGACATCTGCGCAATTGAAGTCGCGATCCCAGTACGCCTCGCCGCAGGCCTTGGCCCCGAGGCTCAGATAGGCCTTCAGCAGCGGCGGCATCTTTGGCTTTTCGGTGCTGCGGCGGTCGGCCGCCGGCAACGGAATGTACGGACGCACGCGTTGGGCGGGCGGCGCCAGATACTTGGCACGGACCTGATCCAGAATGGCGTGGGCAGCGGCGCCCCCGTCTTCCAGGCCTATGCTGGCGCAGCCGAACAGGTAGTCGTAGCGCTCGTTGGTCACGGTGGCGGCAATTCCTTGCCACAGGGTCGCAATCACCGCGCCGCTGCGGTACTCGGCGTCGACGCAGGTGCGACCGATCTCCATGACGCGGCCTGGCAAGCTATCCAGCATCGCCAGATCAAACTCGCTGGAGGAGTAAAAGCCTCCGGCTGCGGGAGCGCGCTCGTCGGTCAGGATGCGGGTGCAGGCGATGACCCGGTTCTGATCCAGTTCGCGCACCAGCAGGTGCCGGCAGTGCGGGTCGTAGTGATCGTGATCGATGCCGCCCTCGATCTGAGCGCCGAGCTCGCCGGCGAAGATGCGATAGCGCAACTGCTGCGACTCGATGATCTCTTCGCGGGTTTCGGCGAAGCGGACTTCAAAGCGGGGGCGTCTGGGGAGATCGCCATCTATGGTTGCGGACATACGTTCGCTCCTGTGCGGACGCTGTGCACTCTATGAAGCGGTCGTTTAGCGCAGATGACGGTGTAATGTCGGAACTGTGACAAGCGCCCAGGGGAGGGCGTTGCGGGCGTCTCGGGGCGCGCCCTATGCTGGCGCTCTTTGGGGGCTCGGGGGAGCGATGCGTATTCGGGGATCGGAGCTATGGCGCGGCGGTCAGCGCGCCAGCGTGGTAGTGCTGAGTATGTTGCTGATGTTGGCGCAGGTGGCGTGCACGACCTCGCGCGTTCTAGTGGTTACAGACGCGGCCCCCAGCGAGGTGCGGCCGGGGCAGACGGTCACGCTGTATCTGAAGGATGGGGCCGCGACCGAGGTGGACATCAAGGCGCTGGGCAGCACCGGTCTGACAACTGCGGACGGTCGTCGCATCGCCTGGGCACAGATCGAGCGCATCGAACAGCGCCAGTTCAGCGCTGCTCGCACGGCGGGCGTGGTGACGATCGCTGTGGTGGCAACGCTGGCTGTTTTGGCCGCCGCCTTTGCAAATGCGTTGGACGATGCCTTCGACAACCACAAGTGAGCGGTGATTGGCGCTCGCTGCCTGCGCAGTTGATCGCCCGCGGATGATCAGCCCGGGATGCGCCAGCCCTTGTGTGTCTGCGGCGCGGACCACAGCCGCAGATGCAGGTGCGCCAATGCACGCGGATCTGCCAGCAGCGTGTTGCGCTCGGCTTCGCTGAGGTCATCAGGCCCCCGCGAGACGGCGTCCTCTGCCAGATGCAGGCGCTGCGTTTGCTGGCGTGTCTGCGGCTTGGCGCGGTGGCGGCCTGCCGCGCACACCAGGGCGTTGACCCCGGGCTCCACTGCCGCGTCGCGAAAGTCTGGATACTGCGGTGCGCGCCGTAGGCCAGCGCGCAGCCAGCGCAGTTCCCGCGGCGTCAGCGATTCCTCGGGGATCAGGAACAGCCGCTGCTCGCGCGCCGCGCGGCCGAGCCGCACCCGCGAACTCCACACTGATAGCGGAATCGCAATCACCAGTGCTCCGGCCACCGGCAGCAGCCACGGCAGGAACTTGGGGTTGAGCCATGCCACCAGCCCCAGCCAGCACAGGCCCAGCACGCTCCCCAGGCCGTGACGCCGCAGCGCTTCCGACCAAGGGGTCTCCGCATCGTCGCGTGGCGGGGACTTCCATTGCACCGAGAAGCCCAGCAAGGCTCCCGCGACATAGCGCGCGTGAAACAGCATGCGGATCGGCGCCAGCAACGCCGAGAACAGCATTTCCAGGAACAGGCTGGCCAGCAATCGCAAAGGCCCACCGTAAGGCTTGCTGTGCTGAGGCCGCAGCAATAGCAGCACGGCTGACAGCAGCTTGGGCAAGAACAGCAGAGTCATGGTGCCGGCAAACAGTTGCATCGCCCATTCCGGATGCCACTGCGGCCAATGCGGAAACAGCTGATAGGGCTCGGTGAAGTACCGCGGCTCGCTGAGCACGAATACCGCCAGCAGCGCAGTCGACAGCACCAGGAACAGGAACCATAGCGGCGCCGAGAGATAGGCCATGACCCCGGTCATGAATACCGCGCGATGTGCCGGATGCAGGCCGCGGGTAAAGAACAGACGGAAGTTCTGCAGGTTGCCCTGGCACCAGCGTTGATCGCGCTTGAGTTCGTCGAGCAGCGTCGGCGGCATCTCCTCATAGGAGCCGGGCAGGTCGTAGGCGATCCAGACCGCCCAGCCCGCGCGCCGCATCAGCGCGGCCTCGACGAAGTCGTGACTGAGGATCGGACCCGAAAGCGCGCCTTTGCCCGGCAGGCTGCTGAGCGCGCAGTGCTGCATGAAGGGGGCTACGCGAAGAATGGCGTTATGCCCCCAGTAATGCGACTCGCCCAGCTGCCAGAAATGCAGGCCTGAGGTGAACAGGGGGCCATAGACACGGGTCGCGAACTGCTGCACGCGTGCATACAAGGTGTCGCGTCCGGCCGCGCGGGGTGCGGTCTGGATGATGCCGGCACCGGGATTGGCCTCCATCAACTGCACGAGGCGCTTGAGGCAGGCGCCCGACATCACGCTATCGGCGTCGAGGATCACCATGTAGCGATAGCGGCTGCCCCAGCGGCGACACCAGTCCGCGATGTTTCCGGACTTGCGGCGAATGCGATGCGTGCGGCGCCGGTAGTGGAT
>JBFJKG010000007.1:0-17633 GCA_041635075.1 Solimonas sp. | reverse complement strand
TCCACCGGTTTGCTGTCGTCGAGGCGGCGGATGCGCAGGCTGACGCGCCAGCCGCCGGTCACCTCGTTGCGCAGGGTCTGGCGTTCAAGCAGTTCGGCGTTGTCGCCGACCCACACCCCCGCGACCAGGCGTGTGTCCGGCAACAGCCGTTCCAGCGCTGCACCCTCGAAGTCGATATGGAACCGGGTGCCGCTGTCCGCGCTGCGATTGCCGCCGTTGCCGCGGCGGGTTTGCGCAACATGGGCCAGCGGCGGCTGGGTCGGGAACTTCATCTCCCAGCGCAGGCCGTACTCGAAATCCAGTGTGCTTCCGGCCGTCGGCGCCTGTTCCGGCACCCAATAGGCGACGATGTTGTCATTGGTTTCATCAGGCGTCGGGATCTGCACGAGCTCTATGCGTCCACGCCCCCAATCGCCGCGTGGCTCCACCCAGGCGTTCGGGCGCAGGTCGTAGCGCGCTTCCAGGTCCTCATAGCGGCCAAAGTCGCGGTCGCGCTGCATCAGCCCGAAGCCGCGGGGATTGTTGGCGCCGAATGATGTGATCAGCAGACGGCGCGGATTGACCAGCGGCCGCCAGATCCACTCGGGGTCGGTATGCAGCAACAAGCCATCCGAGTCATGCACTTCCGGGCGGTAGTCTTCCTTGGTCGCCGGTTGGTTCTCGCCAAAGAAATACATGCTGGTCAGCGGTGCGACGCCGAGTTTCTTGACGCCATCACGGAAGTACAGGCGCAGCTTGACCTCGGTAGTGGTGCTGTCGCCCGGCGTCAGGCGGATGCGGTAGGCGCCGGAGACCCGGCGTGAATCCAGCAATGCGTAGATGGTCAGCTGCTGGTCCTCGGCGCGCGGCCATTCCAGCCAGAATTCGGTGAATGCCGGGAACTCCTCACCCCCCAGTTCGCCGGTATCCAGCGCCAGCCCGCGGGCGGACAAGCCGTACTGCTGGCCGCGTCCGACGGCGCGAAAGTAGCTCGCGCCCAGAAACACCAGCAGTTCATCCTTGTAGTCCGGCCGGTTCAGCGGGTAATGCACACGCAGACCGGCGTAGCCGACATCTCTCAGCTTGTCGGGGTCCAGATCGTTGCTGCCGTAGTCGAACTGCTCGGGTTTGAACGGGAGCTGGCGCACGCCGTCGGCCGTGATCAGATTGGTCTTGACGATCTGGTTGAAGTACTGCCCCGGGTGAAAGAACTGGACCTCGAACGGCAGGCGCGAACTGCGCCACAGAGCCTGTTCAGGTTTGAAGCGGATGTCGCGGTACTGGTCGTAGTTCAGATCAGCAAGTGCTTTCGGCAGGGCGGGTGCGGCACGCTCGTACGGCTTGGAGGCCAACTGCTGCGCGCGCTTGGCGACGTCGTCGAAGTCGAAGGCCTGCGCCGGCATTGCGATAACCAGTGCCAGCGCGCTGACCAGTGCACCCAGCTGCAAGCGGTGGCGTTGCGGACGACTCATGAGCGCGTGCGGACGGCGGTGCAGCATGGCTTAGTGTCCCGGCGTGCCGACGGCTCCGGGCCGCAGGCGCAGTATCTGATAGGGCGCATGTTCTGACACGGACGAGGGCGGCAAGCCAATGACCTGATGCAGCGCTGAGCAGCTTACATACAGCCACCCGTCGGGTCCGAAGCTGAAGCCGTCGGGCCATCGCAGCAGGGGGCTCTGTACCAGGGTTTCCAGGCTGCGGTCGGCGCGCAACGTGACGATTGCCGAATGCTCGGGAGCGGAAATGTAGATCGTGCCTTCGCGGTCCATAGTCAGCCCGTCGGACATGGTTTTTGGCGCAAAGGTTTCGACTCGCCCGGCGATGGTGGCGGCATCCAGCTGTGTGTCGCGCAAGTCTGCGGTGCGTATGCGATACAGATTGAGGCTGGTGACCGGCGCGTAATACAACCACTCACCGGTGTTATCGAGGACGATGGAATCGACGCCCGGCCGGATCGCGACCACGCCAAAAGCCTGCATGCGGCGCCCCTCGACGACGGGGGTGTAGTACTCCGCCGTGACTGACGGGTGACGCTCCAGCAGACGCCGTGCCTGGTGTTGTTGCACGTCATACACGATCAACGCCGGCGTCTTGCCGAAGAAGCTGGCCTCGGCGATATAGATCCAGCGACCGTCGGCGGAAACCTGAAAGTCATTGAGGTGCGAGCCGAGTCCGGCCAGCGCACGCGGGAATTCATACTCATGCACGACGGCGCCGCTGTCGAGGTCAAAGGCCAGCAGTCGCCCGGGGTGCACGCCGTGGCCGCCATTGTCGAGGGTCCACAGCCGGCCCTGCTGATCGATGCGCAGCGACAGCACATCGCGGAAATAACGGGATTCGGCGGTGCCGGTTTGAAAGTTCAGATTGGGCCAGGCCTGCGCCTGACCGTTGACGATCTCGACCACCTTCCACTCCGGGCGTGCTTCGGGGTGCAGGCTCGCAAAAATCCGGCCGTCCGCGCTGACCGCGATGTTTCCGGGTGGCGTCGACAGATCTGCAACCACTTCCAGCACCGACGCATCGAGGCGCGCGGGGGTCGGCAGCCGATCGGGGAAGTCGGCGCCGCCGCCGTAGCGCAGGCGCAGGGTCCCCGCAGCAACCGCGACCAGTACGGCGAGAAGTAGCAGGGTACGCAACAGCCAGCGCATCGGTCCGCGCTCCTAGATCTGAGGCTCTGAGGTGGTCGCAGCCCCGGCGCTGTGGAAGTCTGCGAACAACGGGCGCATGCGGTTGATCAATAGACAATAAAGGTCCGCGGTTTTCTCGGCATCGTAGATCGCCGAGTGCGCGGAGTCGGCGTCGAAGCCCAGCCCGGTCACCTGCAGCGCGCGCGCCAGCACGGTTTGACCGAGCGCGGCCCCGGCCAGGGTGGCGGTATCGAACACGCTAAAGGGGTGGAATGGGCAGCGCTTGTAGCTGGTGCGCGCGACCGCAGCGTTGACAAAGCCGAGGTCGAAATGCGCGTTGTGGCCCACCAGCACCGCCCGCGTGCAGCCGTTTTCCGAGACGGCGCGGCGAATCGGCCGGAAGACGTGGTCGAGTGCGTCCTTCTCATCCATCGCCAGCCGCAGGGGGTTGTCGATCTTGATGCCGTTGACCTCCAGCGCCGCCTTCTCGATGTTGGCGCCGGCAAATGGCGTGACATGTGCAAACACGGTCTCGCGCCGGACCAGCTGGCCCTGCTCGTCGATTCCGAGGATCACCGCCGCGATCTCCAGCAACGCGTCAGTCTGCGCATTGAAGCCGCCGGTCTCGACGTCCACGACCACAGGCAGGAAGCCGCGGAAGCGGGAACCGACCTTGGTTTTCGGGGCAGACTGTTCCATATAGGGGATTGGACGCGGGGCGCCATAGGATACCCGGATTTGCCGGGCGGCCCGGCTATAATTCGCGGCCCCGTCCCCGCTCGACCACAGAATCCGCACCATGAGTCGTAAACCTCGCAAGATCGCGCTCGCCTATTCCGGTGGCCTCGATACCTCCGTGATCCTCAAATGGCTGCAGGACGTCTACCAGGCCGAGGTCGTGACCTTCACCGCCGATATCGGCCAGGGTGAGGAGCTGGACCACGTGCGCCCGAAGGCGCAGCAGTTCGGCGTGAAGGAAATCTTCATTGACGATCTGCGCGAAGAATTCGTGCGCGACTTCGTGTTTCCGATGTTTCGCGCCAACGCGATCTACGAAGGCGAATACCTGCTGGGCACCTCGATCGCGCGGCCGCTGATTGCCAAGCGATTGGTCGAGATTGCGCGCCAGACCGGCTGCGACAGTATTTCCCATGGCGCTACCGGCAAGGGCAATGATCAGGTGCGCTTCGAATTGGGTGCTTATGCGCTGTGGCCAGAGGCGAAGGTCGTGGCACCCTGGCGTGAATGGGACTTGAACTCGCGCGAGAAGCTGCTGGCCTACGCCGCGCAGCACAATATCCCGATCACGAAGAAGAAGGACGGCGGTTCGCCGTACTCGATGGATGCCAACGCGCTGCATATCTCCTATGAGGGCGGCGGTCTCGAGGATCCGTGGTGGTCGCCGTCAGACGACATCTGGCGCTGGACCAAGAACCCGGAAGATGCGCCGAACGAGGCGCAGGTCATCACCATCGAGTTCGAGAAGGGCGATGCAGTCGCAATCGACGGTCAGCGTGGAACCCCGTTCGAGATCCTGGATCGGCTGAACAAGCTGGGGGGTGAGCACGGAATTGGTCGTCTCGACATCGTCGAGAACCGCTATGTCGGCATGAAGAGCCGTGGCTGCTACGAGACGCCGGGTGGCACGATCCTGCTGAAGGCCCATCGCGCAATCGAATCGCTGTGTCTGGACCGCGAACAGGCGCACCTGAAGGATGAGGTGATGCCCAAGTACGCCAGCCTGATCTACAACGGCTACTGGTGGAGCCCGGAGCGGCGTGCCTTGCAGGCGCTGATCGACGATACCCAGTTGCGCGTCAACGGCGAAGTGCGGCTCAAGCTCTATAAGGGCAATGTCTACAACGCCGGCCGCCGCTCGTCGGACTCGTTGTTCGACGCCAATCTGTCGACGTTTGAGGATGATCGCGGCGCGTACAACCAGAAGGACGCGGAAGGCTTCATCCGCCTCAATGGGCTGCGGCTGCGCACCGGCGCCAAGCGCGACCAGCGCTAGGCGTCTTCGCATGAGTGCCGGGGGCGCTGGCGCGAGCACGTGCCGGGCAGACAGGGGGTGAGTGCCATCGTCCCCGGGGTTCGTCAGCGCTGGCTGGACGCCAACGGTCTGCGCTTTGCCGCGCTGGAGCTGGGTGATGGGCCGCTGGTGCTGTGCCTGCACGGTTTCCCGGATACAGCATGGAGTTTCCTGCCGGTCATGCAGCGGCTGGCCGCGGACGGCTACCGCGCGGTGGCGCCCTTCATGCGGGGCTACCTGCCGACCGCGGTGCCGCCTGATGGCGACTACCGCGCAACCACGCTGGCGGCAGACGTTCTGGGCTTGATAGATGCCCTCGGTGGACGCGCTGCCGCCGTCGTCGGGCATGACTGGGGTTCGCTGGCGGCACAGCTCGCGGCAATCCGCAAGCCCGAGGCAATGGAGCGACTGGTCGCCTGTGCCGTCCCGCATCCCGGACATTTCGCTACACGACTGCGATTGCGGCAGCTACGCCGCTCCTACTACATCGGCCTGTTTCAGCTGCCGCGGTTGCCGGAGCGGCTGATCGTGGCACAGGACTTCCGCTGGCTGCGCGAGCTGATCCGCCGCTGGTCGCCCGGCTGGACCTTCAGCGAGGCCGAGCTGGCGCCGCTGCTTGCCGGTCTGAGTGAGCCGGCGCGCCTGCAGGCGGCGCTGGGCTACTACCGCCAGCTACCGCAGAGCCTGCGCGTGCCGGGCGCCTGGCGCTGGGTGCAATCGCCGATCACGGTGCCGACGCTGGCCATATGCGGTGCCGAGGATGGCTGCATCGGCCCGGAGATGTTCGACGGCCAGCAGTGGCGCTATACCGGACCCTATCAATGCCGGCGGATGCAAGGTGCGGGTCATTTCATGCAGTGCGAGCAACCGCAGCAGTTTGCCGATCACGTACTGGGGTTTCTACGCGGCTAAAGCTTGAACGATTCGCCCAGGTAAACGCGGCGTACGGTCTCGTTCTGCAGCAGTTCCTCTGGCGCGCCTGCGGCAATCACGGCGCCCTCCGCGAGGATATAGGCGCGCTCGCACAGGCTCAGCGTCTCGCGCACGTTGTGATCAGTGATCAGTACGCCGATGCCGCGTGCCTTGAGGTGATGGACGATGCTCTGGATATCCCCAATCGCGATCGGATCAACGCCAGCGAACGGCTCATCCAGCAGCACGAAGCGGGGGTTGGCTGCCAGCGCGCGCGCGATCTCGACGCGACGACGTTCGCCGCCGGACAGCGCCTGGCCTTCGGCCTCACGAATATGGTTGATATGCAGCTCGCCAAGCAGGCGGTCCAGTTCCTGCATGCGCTGCTTGCGATCAAGGTCGCGGCGCAGCTCGAGAATGGCCAGGATATTGTTGGCCACTGACAGCTTGCGGAAGACGCTGGCTTCCTGAGGCAGGTAACCAATGCCGCGCTGCGCGCGCGCGTGCATCGGCAGGTGGGTGATGTCCTCGCCGTCGAGTTCGATGCGGCCGGCATCGGCGGGTACCAAGCCGACCACCATGTAGAACGAAGTGGTCTTGCCGGCGCCGTTGGGGCCCAGCAGGCCCACGATTTCGCCAGCGCGCAGTTCCAGAGACACGTCACGCACGACGGTGCGCTTCTTGTAGCGCTTGACCAGACCGTGTGCCGACAGCAGGGCGGACGTCATGGCTTGCGTGGCTCGGCGGTCGCGGGCTTGGCTGCCTGCGGTGGCTGGATGATGATGCGAACCTGGCCGTTGCCACCGCCTTCCGCCTGCACCCGGCGCGCATTCACGTCGTAACGGATGGTGTCGCTGCTGATCTCATCGCCGCCGCGCAGCAGGTGTGCATTGCCGGTCAGTTGCACGACGCCGGCCTGCGAGTCGTAGAACAGTTCATTGGCCTCGGCAATTACGGGGGCCACCGCCTTCGACGTTGTTGTCGCGGCGCTGCCGGCCTGCCGCAGGTGCGCAGGCTTGCCGCTGATGCGCGCTTCGAAGCGACCGTCTCCGAGTTGCTTCAACTCCAGCGCATCGCCATCCAGGGACAGGGTTTCCGAGCGCAGGGCAACGTTGCCGGTGTAGCGCATAGGCCCGCCTTGCACCCACTCGCCACGATCAGCCGTCACGGTCACGGGTCCATTCGGGCGCAGCCCGGCCGGCTCCGTTGGCGCGCTCTCAGCCGCAGCGGGGGCAGTGCCGTCCCCTTCCTGGGCGCCGGCGATGCCGCAGCCCAGCAGCAGCAACAACAGGTATTCAGGTCGGAGGCGCATAGTGCACCTGGACCTGCTTCATGAAGCGAACGTGTTCGCCGCTCCAATCGGATTCAAAGCCGATGGCGCGCAGTTCCCTGCCTGGCGATTGCATCAGGATGGGCTCTGCGGATGTCAGCGTCTTCGCGCGCCAGTCGACCCATACGTTCCGCGTCTGGATATCGGCACGTGCGCCAGACCTGAGTTTGCCGTTGATGTCGACATCCGGTGTCAGCCGCATCCGGTTCGCACCCGGCGGCACCTCGCCCTGCGCGGCGCGCAGTGTCCAAGGGCCGGCGTCACCCTCCAGGCGGTCCAGCGTCACGTCACCGAGTGCGAGCGAGTGGTCATCAAAGTAGTCGATACGCAGTGCGCGTGCGCGGAAATCGGCGTTGCCATCCTCACCGTAGCGCGTCCACTCGGCGCCACCGACGGTATAGCGCGGGCGCTTGACGGCTTCCTCGACCGCCACGCCATCCGGCGTAAAGCCCTGCAGCGTCAGCATTACGGCCAGCGCGGCCGCCGCTGTTGGTGCCGCAAGCAGCAGCAGGCGCCGGAGCATCAGCTCACCGCCGCCATCTGTGCCTCAAGAATCAGGTCGACCGCTTCGCGCACGGCACCGTTGCCGCCGCAGTACTGAGAGGTCCAGTGGGCTGCCGCCAGTGCTTTCGGGTGGCCATCGGCAACCGTGAGCGCCAGTCCCACCCGCTCCATCAGCGGCAGGTCGGGCACGTCGTCACCCATATGCGCGCACTGGGCATCACTGACCCCAAGCGCCGCGCAGATGCGCTGATAGGCTGGCAGCTTGTCTTCGGTATCCAGCGCAATGTGTTGAACGCCCAGCCACTGCAACCGTTGGCGCATGGCTTCTGACGGACGGCCGCTGATCACGGCCACGTGCAGGCCGGCCTTCAGCATCATCTTTATGCCCAATCCGTCGCGCACGTAGTTGGTCTTGGTCTCTTCGCCATTGGGGCCGATGTAGAGCTTGCCGTCGGTCAGCACGCCGTCTATATCCAGAAACAGGCAGCGGATATTGCGCGCGCGCGACTGAACTTCAGCGGAATCGAGCTGGCGCATCAGACCACTCCGGCACGCAGCAGGTCGTGCATGTGCAGAACCCCGGCCAGCTTGGCGTCGCTGTCCTGCACCAGCAGAACCGTGATCTTGTACTGCTCCATCAATGCGACCGCTTCCGCCGCGAGCTGGTCGGGACGCACGCTCTTGCCGCCGCGTGTCATCACCTGCTCGATCTTAGCGGTGCGAACATCCAAACCCTGATCGAGTACCCGACGCAAATCACCGTCGGTGAACACGCCGAGCACCGCGTCGTCGGCGTCGACGATGGCTGCGATTCCAAGGCCCTTGCGGGTCATCTCCAGCAGCGCTGCGGTCAGCGGGGTATCGGGCGCGACGCGGGGTACACGCGCCCCGGTATGCATGATGTCGCCGACCTTCAGCAGCAGCTTGCGACCCAGCGAACCGCCGGGGTGCGACATAGCGAAGTCTTCCGGGGTAAAGCCACGGGCTTCGAGCAGGGCGACGGCCAGTGCATCGCCCATGGCCAGCGTTGCCGTGGTGCTGGCGGTCGGCGCCAGATTCAACGGGCAGGCTTCCTTGGCCACCGAAACATCGAGATGGGCATCAGCGGCCAGCGCCAGCGTCGACCCCGGCTTGCCGGTCATCGCAATCAACGGCGCCTGCATGCGTTTGAACAGGGGCAGCAGCGTGACGATCTCTGCGGTTTCTCCGGAGTTGGAAATGCCGAGAACGACGTCGTCACGGGTGATCATTCCCAGATCCCCATGCGAGGCCTCGCCAGGGTGTACGAAGAAGCTGGGCGTGCCGGTGGAGGCCAGTGTCGCGGCGATCTTGTTGCCGATATGCCCGGACTTTCCCATGCCGGTAACAACGACCCGACCGCGGCAGGCGAGCATCAGCGCGCAGGCGCGCGAAAAGCTCGCGTCCAGGCGCGGGATCAGTGCGGAAATGGCGTCGCGCTCGATTTCCAGCGCGCGTTGTCCCAAGGCTTGGAACTGCAGAGCGTCCATGATCAGGTGGTAGTTGAACCGGTCAGCAGTATAAGCGTGTAGCCGCAGAAGCCGGCCAGCAACAGGACACCGTCGAGTCGGCTGACGCGATGGCGGTGGCCAAACAATCCGGAGGCCATGGCATACAAGGCGACCGTAAAGGCGATCATGACCGGCAGGTCGCGAGTCAGCAACGCAGCGTCCGGAATCGCACCGGGCGCAATGAGCGCCGGGGCCAGCAGGATCGCCAGAATATTGAACATGTTCGAGCCGATGATATTGCCGATGGCGATATCGTCTTCTCCCTTCAGCAGACCGCTGACGGTGGCCGCCAGTTCCGGCAGGCTGGTGCCGACGGCGACGATAGTCAGCCCGATCACCAGCTCGGAAACGCCATAGGCCGTGGCGATGGCAACGGCCCCCCAGATCAACAGCTGCGACGCGCCGATCAGCAGCACCAACCCAATCAGCGTCCATGCCACGGCTCGGCTCACTGGCATGGGCGGCGTCAAATGCTGCTGGGTTTCGAGCTGCAGCGGGTCATCGACAGCGCTGCTGCGGGCGGTGCGCAGCATCCACAGGATCAGTCCGACCAGCCCGGCAGCAAGTATCGCGCCGTCAATGCG
The DNA here is from genome assembly GCA_041635075.1 of Solimonas sp. Taxonomy (GTDB): domain Bacteria; phylum Pseudomonadota; class Gammaproteobacteria; order Nevskiales; family Nevskiaceae; genus Solimonas. Next base: position 8,136 of record JBFJKG010000007.1, on the reverse strand, counting down.
ATCAAGGTCGCCGTCCAGCAGCAGCAGCACCGGCAGCAGCGAAATGCCCACACACAGCGGCAGTTCGCGACGCAGGATCGAGGACTGCACTTGCACCGGCTTGACCAAGGCCGCAATCGCCAGGATCAGGCCGACGTTGCAGATGTTGGAGCCCACTGCGTTGCCCAGCGGAATGCCGTTACTGCCTTGCAGAGAGGCCAGAGTGGATACCGCCAGTTCCGGGCTGGAGGTGCCTAGGCCTACGACCACCATGCCGACAACCAGGGGCGAGATGCCGACGGCCCGGGCCAGCGCCGACGCGCCGAGTATGAAGCGGTCGGCCGCCCAGATCAGCAGGGCGAGTCCGGCAATCACGGCGAGGATGGGCAGCAGCATGGGCGGGCGATTCTTGCGGGGTGCGCAATTTTAACCGAAGGCCCGCAGTGGCCGGCTAAGCTTAGGGCACACGCACGGCCTCCGGAGGGGTTGCTTGATGGCTGTCGACATCCGCACCTACGCGCAACCGCTGTTCTTCATCGGTGCCGGCATGAGTGCCGAGTCCGGGGTGCCGACCTATCGCGGCAGCGGCGGCATCTGGACCCAGTACCGGTATCAGGACTATGCCTGCCAGCGCGCTTTCGAGCGTGATCCGCAGGCGGTGCTGCGGTTTCATCAGCTGCGGCGTACGGCCGTAGCGGAATGTCGGCCGCACGCTGGGCACCTGCATCTGGCCCGCCTGCAGCACCTGCATCCCGCCGTGACCGTAGTGACCCAGAACATTGATGGTCTGTTGCAGGCCGCAGATGTGCGTGTTGCCGCCGAGTTGCATGGCAGCCTGTGGCGGGTGCGCTGCCGTTGCGGGGTCCGCGAGGACCGCAACACCGGTGCCTATACGCGGCTGCGCTGTGCCGACTGCGGACACTGGGTCCGTCCGGACATCACCTGGTTCGAGGACATGGTCGACGAGCCCCTGTTTGCCGAAGTCGGGCGGCTGGTCGCGGTCTGCGACCTGTTCGTGGCGATCGGTACTTCCGCCGTGGTCTGGCCTGCCGCGGGATTCGCTGAGCTCGCGCATCGGCAGGGCGCGCACATGATCGAGCTCAACCCCGAGCCGACCGCGCTAAGCGGCCTGTACGCGCGCTGCGAGCGTGCGCCGGCGGCGCTCGCAATGCCGGCGCTGTTTCCGCTGTCCACTTGAGTCTGTGTCAGGTATTACGGATTTCGGCATAGGCCTCAAGCGCGCGTGCGCGTGAACGGGCCAAGTCGACGATGGGCAACGGGTAGTCGGTGCCTAGGCGCACCTTGGCTGCGACCAGTTCCTGCGGCTTGGCTAACCACGGCGCGTGGATCGCAGAATCAGGGAGCCCCGCCAGTTCAGGCAGCCATTCGCGAATGTATGCCCCAGCGGGGTCGAACCGCTGCGACTGCAGCACTGGATTGAAGATCCGGAAGTAAGGGGCGGCGTCCGCGCCGCAGCCGGCGACCCACTGCCAGCCGAGCGTGTTGCTGGCCAGGTCGGCGTCGACCAAGGTATCCCAGAACCAGCGCGCGCCCTGCTGCCACGGGATCAGCAGATTCTTCGTCAGCAGCGAGGCGACAATCATGCGTACCCGGTTATGCATCCAGCCGCTGCGCCACAGCTGCCGCATGCCGGCGTCGACGATTGGAAAGCCAGTCCTGCCCTGCTGCCAGGCCTGGAGATCCGCAGCGTAATCGGCGGGCTTGCGCCAGGGAAAAGCCGCAAACCGCTGACTGAGCGGACGTTCAGGCGTGTCTGGAAAGTGGTGCAGCAAATGATGGCCGAATTCGCGCCAGCCCAACTCCCGCAGGAAATGTTCGGCGTCAGCTTCCAAAACGGCGCTATCGGCGGCCGTGCGCCTGGCCGCCGCCCGCAGCTGCTGCGGCCCGATTTCCCCGAAATGCAGGTGCGGCGACAGCCGCGATACGGCAGCGACGGCCGGCAGGTTGCGGCGATCCTGGTAGCCCTCTAGCCCATGCTCCATAAACCGCTGCAGTGCGGCAAATGCCCCCGCTTCGCCGGGCTGCCAGTGGCGGTAGAACCCCTCATCCCACGGTCGAGTGGGCAGCAGATTCAGGGCTGCGAGCGGCAGCGACTCCAGCGCTGTTTCTGGGGCCGTCAGCGCCTCGGGAGCCGGCGTGATGGCCAGCGGCGGCAGCTCGGAGAGCAGCTTGCGCCAGTACGGGGTAAATACGCGGTAGGGGTCGCCGCCACCGGTTTTCAGGGTCCATGGATCGCGCCACAACGCGCTATTGCCGCTGTCGGTATCGATGCCGTCCGCTGCCAGCGCAGTGCGTAGCTGCTGATCGCGGGCGCTCACGGCCGGCTCATACCGGCGATTCCAGTACACCGCGTGCGCGCCGGTCTGGTGGGCCAGCGCTTGCAGCACCGAGAGGCTGTCGCCCCTGCGGATGATCAGCGCCGAGCCGCGGGTGGCCAGAGCGTCTTGCAGGGCGGTCAGGCTGTGGTGCAGCCACCAGCGGCTGGCAGCGCCCGGCTGCCACGGTGCTTCGGCGTCCGCATCGTCAATGAATACAGGAATCACCTGTTCATGGCGTTCCACGGCCATCATCAGCGCCGGGTTGTCGGTCAGCCGCAGGTCACGGCGGAACCACATGATTGCTACGCTTTTGTTCATGACGTCGTCTGTAAGGTCTGGACAGGCTCTATAATCTGCGGTCTATGCAAACGGCCATCGCCATCGCCGGCGTCCGTAAGAACTACGGCAAGCTTGAAGCGCTGCGCGGGGTCAGCTTTGACATCCGCCGCGGTGAGTTCTTCGGCCTGCTGGGTCCCAACGGCGCTGGCAAATCTACTCTGATCAGCATCATTGCCGGTCTTGTCAGCGCCGACGCCGGTTCGATCTCGGTGCTCGGCCACGACACCGTCAGCCAGTTCCGCGCTGCCCGGCGCCTGCTCGGCGTCGTGCCGCAGGAACTGGTGTTCGATCCCTTCTTTACGGTCCGCGAGATGTTACGGATTCAGGCCGGGTACTACGGCTGTGGCAAAGAGGCCTGGCCGTGGATCGACGAGATGCTGGAACGCCTGGATCTGGCCGACAAGGCCGGCAGTTCCATGCGCGCGCTATCCGGCGGCATGAAGCGCCGCGTACTGATTGCGCAGGCGCTGGTCCATCGGCCGCCGGTGGTGATTCTTGATGAGCCTACGGCGGGGGTGGATGTCGAGCTGCGGCGCACGCTGTGGCGCTTCATGACTGACCTGCACAAGCAGGGTACGACGGTCGTGCTGACCACGCATTATCTCGAGGAGGCTCAGGAGCTGTGCGAGCGCATCGCCATTCTGGATCGCGGCGCGGTACAGGTGATTGAGACGACCCCGCAATTGCTGGCGCGGCATCCGTTCCGGTTTCTGCGGATCAAACTGGCCAACGATGCACAGTTGCCGGAGTCGCTGCGTGCGCTGGTGGCCGGTGAAGCCAATGGCAGCGTCGAACTCAAGCTGGAGGTTGGGAAACACCCGATTGGCAGCGTATTTGCGGCACTGCGCGCGGCCGGCGTTGATCTGGAGGATGTGCATACGCGTGAGCCGGATCTGGAAGATATCTTCGTGCAACTGACGACCAAGGGGGCTGCATGAGTCCCGATCAGAGAGGGTTCGTCACGCTGCTGAAGAAGGAGGTCATGCGCTTCTGGTCAGTGTTGGCGCAAACCGTGACGGCGCCGGTCATCACCGCGGTGCTATACCTGCTGGTGTTCGCGCAGGCGCTCAAGGATCGGACCTCGGCTTACGAAGGCATCAGCTACACCGAGTTTCTGGTGCCCGGGCTGGTGATGATGACGGTGATCCAGAACGCGTTTGCCAATACCTCGTCGTCGCTGATCCAGTCCAAGGTCATGGGCAACCTGGTGTTCCTGCAGATGGCGCCGCTGGGTCCGCTGGAATGGTACGGAGCCTACATACTGGCGGCTCTGGTGCGCACGTTTCTGGTCGCGGTCGTGATGCTCGCGGTCACGCTACCGTTTGTGCCGCTGCCGATCGAGGCGCCGCTGGTGCTGGTCGGGGTGTTCCTGCTCGCGTCCGCAAGCTTGGCTTCGATCGGCATGATTGCCGGCATCGTCGCTCAGAAGTTCGATCACATTGCCGCGTTCACCAATTTCTTCATCACGCCGCTGTCATTCCTGTCCGGCGTGTTCTACTCCGTGCATGCGCTGCCGCCGTTCTGGTATCAGGCATCGCATCTGAATCCGTTCTTCTACATGATCGACGGCTTCCGCTACGGATTCTTCGGCCACGCCGACGTGCCGGTCTGGCAGAGTCTGGCGTGGTGTGCCGGCTTCTTCATCCTCAGCGCCGCAGCCTGTCTGTGGATGTTGATCAGCGGCTACAAGCTCAAGAGATAAGGCGATGACCAAGGACGAAATCAAGCAACTGATCGAAGCGGGCCTGCCTGGCGCGCGGGCTACGGTTTATGGCGACGATGGCCAGCATTTCGAGGCCGAGGTGATCTGCGCCGAGTTTGCTGGCCGACCGCCGCTAGCACAGCACCGCATGGTCTATACCGCGCTGGGCGAGAAGATGGGGCGCGAGATACACGCGCTGGCCCTGAGAACTCGCGCCGCCTGATGCGCGCGCCCACGCTTTCTGATCACTGACGCTTACATTCCATGGACAAGTTCATCGTCGCCGGTGGCGGCCCCTTGCACGGCGAGATCGACGCCTCTGGCGCCAAGAACGCCGCCCTGCCGATCCTGTGTTCTGCATTGCTGTCGGACGAGCCGCTGCACCTGAGCAATGTTCCCAAGCTGTGGGACATCAACACCACGCGCAAGCTCTTGCTGCAGATGGGGTGTCAGGTGGAGCAGCCAGACCCGCACCAGATGATCGTCAACGCCGGCACTATCACCACCTGCGTGGCGCCGTATGAGTTGGTGCGCACGATGCGTGCCTCAATCCTGGTCCTGGGCCCCTTGGTGGCCAAGCGCGGTGAGGCCCATGTATCGCTGCCGGGCGGCTGCGCCATCGGCGCGCGACCTGTGAATCTGCATCTGATGGGGCTCGAGGCCATGGGCGCCGAAATCGAGCTGGAAGGCGGCTTCATCCATGCTCGCGCCAGCAAACTCAAGGGTGCCCGCATCATGCTGGACACGGTGACCGTGACCGGTACCGAGAATCTGATGATGGCGGCCGTGTTGGCCGAGGGTGAAACCGTGCTGGAGAACGCGGCGCGCGAGCCGGAGGTGGTGGATCTGGCGCGGTGTCTGCGTGCGATGGGGGCCAAGATCGAAGGCGATGGCACCACGACCATTCGCATCCAGGGCGTGCCCTCACTTCGTGCGGCCAAGCATACGATTTTGCCGGACCGTATCGAGACCGGCAGCTATCTGGTTGCGGCCGCGGTGACCCGCGGGCGCGTACGCGTCAACAAGACGGACCCGGCGATGCTGGATGCGGTGCTGGTCAAGCTGCAGCAGGCCGGGGCCAAGGTGTCCACCGGCGTCGACTTCATCGAGGTTGACATGCGCGGCGAACGCCCGCAGGCGATCAATCTGCACACAATGCCGCATCCGGGGTTTCCTACCGACATGCAGGCGCAGTTCATGGCGCTGAACTGCGTGGCGGAAGGGGTGGGTGTCATCAAGGAAACCATCTTCGAGAACCGCTTCATGCATGCCGTTGAGCTGATGCGCCTCGGCGCGGATATCCAGATCGAAGGCAACACCGCCGTCATCACCGGCCGCGAGCGATTGCAGGCGGCGCCGATCATGGCCACCGACCTGCGCGCCTCGGCGTCATTGGTCATCGCTGCGCTGGCTGCCGACGGCGAAACCTTCATAGACCGCATCTATCATATGGACCGCGGCTACGAAGACATAGAAGGCAAGCTCACGGCGCTGGGCGCGCGCATCAAGCGCGTGTCCTCGCTGATCTAGTTGATCATCACGGAGAACCGCAGATGGCAGATCTTTCCAAGCTTGCGGTTCTGATCGACGCCGACAACACGCAACCGGCCATTGCCGAGCCGATGCTGGCGGAAATCGCCAAGTACGGGGTGGCCAGCGTCAAGCGCATCTACGGCGACTGGACCCAGCCCAACCTCAAGGGCTGGAAGGATGTGCTGATCCAGTACGCGATCCAGCCGATGCAGCAGTTCGGCTATACCACCGGCAAGAACGCAACCGACAGCGCGATGATTATCGACGCCATGGATCTGCTGTACACCGGACGCTTCGACGGCTTCTGCCTGGTGTCCAGCGACAGCGATTTCACGCGGCTGGCCTCGCGCGTGCGGGAAGCCGGGCTGACGGTCTATGGCTTTGGCGAACGCAAGACGCCGCAGGCCCTGGTTTCGGCCTGTGACAAGTTCATCTATCTCGATGTACTGCGCGCGGTCGCAACCGATGAGAGTGATCCTGCGCCCCAGGCCAAGCAACGCGCATCCCTGAAGCAGGATGCCAAGCTGGTGCAACTGCTGCGCAGCGCGGTGGAGGCGGCCGGCGACGATGAGGGCTGGGCTGGTCTGGGCGCAGTGGGCAGTCTGATCAGCAAACAGGCCCCGGATTTTGACGCGCGCAACTACGGTTATCGCAAGCTCAGCGATCTGGTCGGTGCTGCGGGTCTGTTTGAGATCGACGAGCGCAAATCGGCCGATGGCCGGCAGAAAACCCTGTACCTCAGAGTGCGCCCCAAGAAGTCGGCGCCGTCCAAGAACACTGTTCGTCACTGACGCTGAGGGATGACGCGGCTACAATCGCGTCCCCCAGCCGGACCGACCCTGCCATGACCCAGCTGACCATTGCCCTGTCCAAGGGCCGCATTTTCGAAGAAAGCCTGCCGTTTCTGGCCAAACTGGGCCTGGAACCAGCGGGTGATATCAATCGCCTGCTGCGGGTGCCCTCACGCAACAAGCATGTCTCGCTGCTGATCATTCGGCCAGCGGACGTGCCGACGTTCGTCGAGTACGGCGCGGCCGATCTCGGCATCGTTGGCAAGGACGTGCTGATGGAACACGGCGGCACAGCGCTGTACGAGCCCATGGACCTCGGCATCGCTCAGTGCCGCTTGTCGGTTGCCGCCAAGAAGGACGGTGTGCGTCCGGACGGCGTGCGCCGGCTACGCGTGGCGACCAAGTATCCCGAGATCACGCGGCGGCACTATGCAGCCAAGGGCGAGCAGGTGGAGATCATCAAGCTCTACGGCTCGATGGAGCTGGCACCGCTGGTGGGCCTGGCCGATCTGATCGTGGATCTGGTGGCAACCGGCAACACGCTCAAGGCCAACGGTCTGGTCGAAATCGAAACCATTGCGCAGATCAGTTCGCGTCTGGTCGTTAACAAGGCGGCGATGAAGATCAAGAGTGAGGCCATACGCGCGTTGCTGGCGCAGTTCGCCACGGCCACCCGCAAGCGGGCAGCGTGATGGAGGTCAGCCGCCTCGACACGCGTGCGCCGGCGTTTCAGGCGCAACTGGATGCGTTGCTGGACCGGGCGCCGGAAACCAGCGCCGACGTTGTGCGCACGGTGGAAGCCGTGGTTGCAGACGTGCGTGCCCGCGGCGACGCCGCCTTGCTGGAGTACACGAATCGGTTTGATCGGCGTCAGCTGCCGGCGGCTGCCGAGCTTGAGGTGCCGAAGGCGCAGTGGCAACAGGCCTGGAACAGTCTGCCGGCGGATTTGAAGGCGGCGCTGGAGCAGGCGCAACAGCGGATTCACGCCTACGCACAGCATCAGAAGATTGCCCCGTTTGAGTTCACCGATGAATTCGGAAACCGCCTTGGCCAGCAGGTCACGGCTCTGGATCGCGTTGGCATCTATGTGCCGGGCGGCAAGGCGGCCTATCCGTCATCGGTGCTGATGAACGCGGTGCCGGCGCGGGTCGCCGGCGTCGCCGAGATCATCATGGTGGTGCCGGCGCCGGCTGGTGAACTCAGCCCTGCGGTTCTGGGTGCGGCGTATCTCGCGGGTGTGGATCGGCTGTTCACCGTCGGTGGCGCTCAGGCCGTGGCCGCGTTGGCCTACGGCACGGCGACGATTCCGCCTGTCGACAAGATCGTCGGCCCCGGCAACGCCTACGTGGCCGCAGCCAAGCGTCTGGTATTCGGTCGTGTGGGCATAGATGCCATTGCCGGCCCTTCCGAGATCGTGGTGATCAGCGATGGCGACAGTGATCCGCGCTGGGTG
>JBFJKG010000006.1:0-17956 GCA_041635075.1 Solimonas sp. | reverse complement strand
TTCTCGCGCACGCGCTCGGAAGCGCGTCAACTGGTGTCGCACAAGGCGATTCTGGTCAACGGCAAGTCGGTCAACATCCCGTCGTACCAGGTCAAGGCTGGTGATGTTGTCGAAGTGCGTGAAGCCTCACGCACCCAGGGCCGCATTGCCGAGGCGCTGTCAATTGCCGCCCAGGCAGGTCTGCCGGATTGGGTCGATGTCGATGAGAAGGGCCTGAAGGGCACCTTCAAAGCCGTGCCGACCCGTGACCAGATCGTGCCGGATATCAACGAACAGCTCGTCGTCGAGTTGTACTCCAAATAAGCTTGATGCCCGCCGCTGTCTGGCGGGATCAACTCTGCGGTGCCGGGTGGCCATCACCGGCCACCGGGCCCGCAGACTCCGAAGTAATCGCATTTGCGAGGTAGTCCATGCAGAACGTAGTTGCCGACCTGCTCAAACCGCGTCAGATCGAGGTGGAGTCCGTCTCCGCCAACCACGCGCGTGTCGCGCTGGAACCGATGGAACGTGGCTTTGCGCACACGCTGGGCAATGCCCTGCGCCGTATCCTGCTGTCGTCCATTCCCGGCGCCGCGATCACCGAAGTGCAGATCGAAGGCGTAGTGCATGAGTACAGCGCTGTCGAAGGTGTGCAGGAAGATGTCATCGACATTCTTCTGAACATCAAGAACATCGCGCTGCGCATGCATTCGCGCGATGAGGCCACCCTGCGCCTCGAGAAGTCCGGCAAGGGCGCCATCACGGCCGCCGACATCAAGCTCGACCATGACGTCGAGATCGTCAATCCGGAATTGGTGCTCGCGCATCTGACTGGTGGCAAGCTGTCGATGACGCTCAAGGTAACGCGTGGCCGTGGCTACGTGCCGGCGGTCAGCGCCATCCGCGAAGAAGACACCCGCGGCATCGGCGTGCTCAAGCTGGACGCGTCCTATAGCCCGGTTCGCCGTGTCAGCTATGCGGTCGAGCGTGCGCGCGTTGCTCAGCGCACGGACCTTGATCGGCTGATTCTCGACGTGGACACCAACGGCGGCATTGACCCGGCAGAGGCGGTGCGCTTTGCCGCCCGCATCCTGCGCGACCAGCTGTCGGTGTTCGTGGATCTGGAAGCCGAGGCCGCCCAGGCCGCCGCAGTCCCAGGCAAGAAGGAACTGTCGCCGATCCTGTTCCGTCCGATCGACGATCTCGAGCTGACGGTGCGTTCGGCCAACTGCCTCAAGGCTGAGAACATCTACTACATCGGCGATCTGGTGCAGCGTACCGAGATGGAGCTGATGAAGACGCCGAACCTCGGCAAGAAGTCGCTTAACGAAATCAAGGAAGCGCTCAAGGCTCACGAACTGGAATTGGGCATGAAGCTCGATAACTGGTCGTCACCGAAAGTGCCCGCCTGACGCTAAAGAATTAGGGAACCCACACAATGCGTCACAAGATCTCAGGCCGCGCGTTCGGCCGTAGCCCCAGCCACCGCAAGGCAACGATGCAGGCCATCGCAGTCGCCCTGTTCGAGCATGAGCTGATCAAGACTACTTTGCCGAAGGCAAAGGAACTGCGCCGTTTGGCAGAGCCACTGATCACCCGCGCCAAGGAAGACAGCGTCGCCAATCGCCGCCTGGTGTTTTCGCGCCTGCGCGACCGTGATGCGGTGCAGAAACTGTTCAACGAGATTGGGCCTCGCTACAAGGCTCGCCCGGGCGGTTACCTGCGCATACTGAAGTGCGGCTTCCGTGCCGGCGACGACGCCCCTATGGCGTATGTCGAGTTGATTGATCGCCCGCGCGCTGCAGCCGATGCCGAGGCTGCCGCCTGAGACCGGGATTGATCCCGCTCCTGCGAGCGTAAAGAACGGGCGCCCATCAGGCGCCCGTTTTTGTTTGAAGTGAATTTTCTGCCGTCTTCCTGAGGGCAGCTCCCTGCGCCTGCTCGCGCCGGATGACGCGCGCTAGCGCGCCAGCATTACGCCAAAGCTGAGCCGTGTGATGCTGTTGTTGTAGTCGATCAGGCTCTCGCCGTAGCCGTGCCACAGGTTCAGCGACCAGAAGGCGTCGTCGCCCAGAGGCAGGCTATAGCTCAGTTGCACGGCACCTTTGCCGGTCGTCGGGTTACCGCGCAGCATCATGCCTGCCATGTGCCGCCGATCACCATCCAAGTGGTGCTGTACGCGCAGTTCGCCATAGCCGTAGTAGTCCTCGATGTCGGGGTTGTCGTCCCCCTCGGGGTCGTCCGGCGTCTTCTTTGACGATTCAGGCACCCGGTACCACAGACGCAGGTGTATCAGCGTGTCTTTGGACTCTTTGTAGGCAGCCAATATCACGCGATTCCAGGATCGGGAGTCGCTAACCTCCTGGCCATTGGATTCGTGGTCGACTCCAATATCCACGCCACATCCGGCGCAGGCCTGGTAGCCGGGTTTCCAGCGATAGAACAGTTCCGGGTTGTAGTTGGTCTCCCGAAACGGGCGCGAATCGTCGCTGTTGTAAACCTGCCAGAACGACCGCTGGGTGTAACCAAAGAACAGATTACGTGCGAACAGCCGCTGCTTGAGGCTGACCTGGAAGATCAGCTCCGTATCCTGCCCCGAGTACTCCGGGCTGTAGGTAAACGGCCACACATACATTGGCTTGTGAAACGATAGACCGGGCCGGTCGTTGATCAGCGTGAATACGTCAAGGTCCCGCGCGAGACTTACGAACAGGGGTTTGGTGCGTTCTGTCGCCGGGGCTTCGGGCGTGCCGCCACTGGGGGGCTCTGCATCGAGCGTAGCGACCGGGCCTTCGCTCAGGTCGAGTTCCCCGTGGCCAGGCTGAGCCAGAGCGCAGGGTGGCAGCAGGAGCGCGGCGAGCCAAGCCAGGGGCCAACGCTGTAGTCCTGCCAGGTGCGTCGTTGGCATACGGCTTCCGATTAGTGAGGGCGTGGAGGCGCCAATGCGTCGACATAGGGCCGCATGACGCGTTCAACGCGACATAGCCGTGCGTAGTGCCAAAGCCGCTTCAGGTTGACGTCACGGGCGGCCAGCGCCGCGCGTAGGGCATCAACCGCGATATGCGGACCGATCTTGTTGCGAAACTTGAACAGGTCGGCCAGGGTCTTCTCGAGGACGTATACGCGTAGATCCACGTTCTCGACCAGATGTACCTCGACCCCCTCAGTGAACGCGGGGCCACCGAGACGCGCCACATGCAGCGCCGGGTAGTCCAGGCGCGGGCGAGCGGCGCGGCGCTCTATAGCCACTGAAATCAGATCGGGGTCGGGCGGACAGAGTCCGTGAAATGCCAGCGCTGACTGCAGGCAAATGACTCCGTTGGGCACGGCACGGCCGACGATGGCAAGCGAAAGTTCAGGAGACGGGCGGGTCTGGGCGGGCACGTAGCTGCCGCGCCCGAGTTTCTTGAGCACGCCACGATCACAGAGGCGTCGCAAATACTCCGCCTGTATGCCGAAAGGCACCAGATCCTTAGGGCGCAGTACCCCCAGCTTCTGCGCCAGCAGGACGATGCGCTCGGACTTACTGTGCTCGTCCACGTGTGAGCAAGAACCCAAAGACTGTAAAAGTGTCGATATTTAAAAACATAATGATTCCGGAAGCAAGCGCCGCATACCTATATTCATGAATTAGATAGCTGCCATATAGCAATGATTTAATTGGCCTAATTTTTTCAGACCTTAGTCAACCGAAGGATTGGCCATGATCACGGCCTGGAACGACGGCCCGCTGCCCGCCTGCCAGCGGCATAATCCGCAGCACATGCACGATTCCGTCGCCCACGTACTGGTTTCGCTAATGGCGCTAGGGATGGCGCTGGCCTTCGTGTCGGCTGATCGGCACTCACGGATTTCGCGCATGCTCGCGGCAGGCTTTGCCTTCCTGGGCCTCGCGGTTTGCGTCAACGTCGTGGTGCCGGCGCACTTCGGTGTGCCGCGTGCGTGGAGCGGATGGCTGGCGCTGCCTGAAGCGCTGTCAATGCTGTTTGTACTCGAATGGGTACTGGCCGTGCGGCGAACGACCCCTGCGGCGGCGGATCTGAACACGCGGACCGGTGATCGCGTGCTGCGCGTCGGACAGGCGGCGGCACTGTTCTACGCTCTGTTCTCGGTGCTGTGGCCCGAGCTACGCCTGACGGCGTTTGCGCAGGCGGTTGGGCAGCCGCAACTGCTGCGCAATGGGGGCTTCTGGCTGTTCTTTGCGCCCATGCTGTTGGCGATGCTCGCCGGCATGTTCGGCATTTTCCTGCTGTTGAACCGGCGCCCGGAGCGGGCCGAAACCGTGCGCGTACTGGCGATGGCGGCAGCCGCACCGTTTCTGGTCGCTGGCGCCATCTTGCCGCTGGACTGGTCAGCGCTGTCGGCCGGGTTTGGAGAGATACTGTTCTTCGTCGGGGCTGTGCACTATCACGTACAGCAAGGTCAGCGTGGCCAGTTCATGTCCCGCTTTCTGTCGCCGCAGGTGGCGCGCATGGTGGCCGAGCAGGGGCTGGAGCGGGCGATGCAGGAATCCAGCCGCGAGATCACGGTCGTGTGTTGCGATCTGCGTGGATTCACTGCCTATGCCTCGACGCAGTCGTCAGCTCAGGTCCTGCAGGTTTTGCGTGAATACTATGACGCCAGCGGACAGGTAGTTGCCGAGTTCGGAGCCACGATCAAGGACTTTGCCGGTGATGGCATTCTGATCCTGGTTGGCGCGCCACTGCCTGTCGCCTATCACGCGCGCCGGGGAATCGAAATGGCGGCGCGCATTCGCGCCGAAGTGCAGAAGCGGATGCCCTACTGGAGCACCCCTACGCATCAACTTGGCGTGGGCTTCGGCGTGGCCACGGGTGTAGCCACGGTGGGTGTGATCGGTTCTGCGTCCCGGCTTGAGTACACAGCAGTGGGCTCTGTCGTGAACCTGGCCTCTCGGCTGTGCGAGCAAGCACATGACGGCGAGATCCTGGTCGACGCCAGAACCATCGAGCTGGCCGGCAACGAGGGGCTGATGCCGCAGCCAGCGCTGAACGTGAAAGGCTTCTCCGCCCCGATCAGTTATGCGCTGCTGCCGGTCTGAGCGCCGGGCCTGCGGCGTAGGTCTAGCATCAGCCTGAGTTCAATCGGCGCCTACCGCGACCCGCACGATCTCGTCGGCACCTACCCATGCGCGAAACATTGCGCGGGAATTGAACGGCATGGCGATGTTGCCGTCGCGGTCGATCGCGATACAGCCACCACGCCCCTGCAGCTGCGCCACCGCGGCCAGCGTCTCACTGCACGCACGCTCCAGGCTGGCGCCGTCGTAACGCAGGCGCGCGTGAACCTCGGCGCCGAAGCCGACGCGAATGAAGCATTCTCCGGTGCCGGTGCAGGAGATCGCCGCACTGCGGTCATCCGCAAAAGTACCGGCCCCGATGATTGGCGAGTCGCCGACTCGGCCCGGGTGCTTGTTGGTCAGGCCGCCGGTGCTGGTCGCCGCGGCCAGATGGCCTTGAGCATCGCGCGCTACCGCGCCGACCGTGCCAAAGCCCGCGTCGTGATCCAGCACGATGGCGCCCTGGGCGTGCGCGGCCTTCAGCTGTCGAAAGCGCTGCTCGGTGATGAAGTAGTCGGGTGTGACTTCCTCGAGTCCGAGTTCACGATTGACCGCGTCCGCACCTTGCCCCATGAACATGACATGCGGTGAGCGCTCCATAAGCGCCCGGACCAGGCGCACCGGGCTGCGTGCGCGCGAGACTCCGGTAACGGCGCCGCAGCGACGGTCCCGTCCATCCATCATGGCGGCTTCGAGTTCCGGCTGCCCGTCTCGATTGAGCACCGCGCCGACCCCAGCGTTGAACAAGGGGCACTCCTCCAGTCGCAGAACCGCGCGCTCGACAGCGTCCAGGCTGCTGGCACCGCTGCGCAACAGGCCAACACTTTCCTCGACAATTGCGCGCAAGGCCCGGGTCTGCTCTGCCGTATCCGCGGCCGAGTCGAGCTCGCCAGCGCCGCCATGTATAGCCAGTCGAATCATGGGGTGTACCGGGTTGGGGTGCGACAGCCTAACGTGGTCGGGTGCCTGTCAGCCAATGCATCGAGGGGCGCCTGTGTTTGGCGCGCAGCGGCGGCGAAGCGACCGGAGCGCGCCGGCGACGGCTAGGCGCAAGCGATGAGGCGCCCAAACAAAAAGGGAGCCGATCGGCTCCCTTTGTGCATGCAATGGGACGGGCTCAGTTTCCGAGATCGCCCATCTGGCCGGTGCCGCCGTCCAGCCACTGCTGGTATTCCGGCTCCACCCCGCGGCGTTCCGAGCTGGCGTACTGCCAGTTCTTGCCGCGCATGTCGCTAAGGCCGCTGCCGAGCAGGCCGCCCAGCGGCACGTCGCCCGTGCCACCTGTGCCGCCGCCGGTGCCACCCGTACCGCCACCGGTGCCGCCGGTGCCACCGCCCGTGCCACCCGTACCGCCACCGGTGCCGCCACCTGCGGTATCGCCGGTGGCTCCGCCCGAGGGTGAGTCGTCGTTGTCATCGGTCGAGCTGACCACCACAGCGGTGGCCGCTACGCCGGCCACAACGGCTGCGGCAGTCAGTGCCGCGCCGCCGCCGGCTGCTGCGCCAGCCTGATTCATGCGCAGCGCCAAGCCACGCAGGCTGCTGCCATTGAGAAACGCATCCGCACCACTGTTATCGCCGACATTCAGCACTAGCAGCGGTGGCGCCAGCTCCCGTGCCGCCATGCGCGAGTCGTAATCCAGACGCAGGCCATACTGGAAATTGTTGCTGGAAACCTCCTGTGCACCGCCGAAGTTCCAGACCAGATAGGTTCCGAGTTGCGGATCACTGTCGCCGGCGTAGGCCGGTACGCCAATCACTGTGGCGGTAAGCAGTGCCCCCGCCGCTGCCTTAATAGCTGACTTCATAAACTTCCCCCCAAGCGTTTTCATCGCAGCGGCTGCTGTCGATGCACCACCCAACTTTATGGCGACCACCGGGTCGCCGCAACCACCTTCACGGCAGCGAAAATTCGCCGACTTGAATGTCGCGCCCGTTGGCGCCTTCACTGAGAACCTGCCACGCGACGATCGCCTGGCGCTCGCCGGTCAAGGCCACGGCTGGAAACATCGCCTGATTGCCGCCTACGCGCGCGACACTGCGCAGCGCGCCCCCGGCCTCGGTTTGCACGCCAATGCGAACCTGGCCATCCCCCTGCGCCGCCAGCAGCACGGCTCCGGTGGGGGTGAGTGTCATCGCGTTGCGTTCAATCAGTCCGGTGCTCGGTGGCGCAACCACAATCGGCGAGCCTACGGGGGTCTGCGGCCCGCTATAGCGCTGCAGATACAGCCCAAGCGGCTCGTAGCCATAGGTATGGCCTTCCCAGGCTACGGCAAACTGGCCGTCCGGATTCATCGCCACGGTGGCCAGATCCACATCCACACCCTCAGCCACTTCATTGACCGTATAGGCAGGTGATAACGCCGTCGCGTTCAGGTCGAAGTGCTGTGCGCGCAATTGGGTCGCATCTCCGGCGCTGGCCCAGACCAGCACGAAGTTGCCGTCAGCGTCCATTGCTACGCGCGGTGCGCGTGGGTACTGGTCGGTGGCGATGATGGTGGTCCTCATCGGATCGATCCTCGGCGTTCCATCCGGCGCATAGGCCCGCACCTCCAGCCAGCGATCCTCCAGATTGTTCTGCCCCAGTGCCTCGGCCACGGCACCGACTTCGCGGTTGCTCCAGGCAATAACGAAGTCGCCCCGCGCATTCATCGCAACCTGTGGCTCGGATTGCGAATCGCGGGCCGAGTTGTCGGGGCCGACCTGGAATTCGCCCCCCAGTTTGGCGCCATCAGCCGTGTAGCGTTGAGCGAAGATGGTGCCGCCGGGGCTACCCTGCAGCGAACTGCGCCAGGCAATGACGAAGTTGCCCGCGCCGTCCATCGCCACTGCCGGGAAGTTCTGGCGGCTTACGGTGTAGCTGTTCACCTGAAACTCGGGGCCGGCCGGCACGCCGTCCACGAAACGCTGCGCGAACACCCCGAGATGGCTGCCATCTTGGCCGAGACTCTCCCAGGCGACGACGGCGCGTCCATGGCCGTCGGCCGCCACTGCGGGGCGCTGTTGATCCGACGTCGTATAGGTGTTGGCCAGCTGCTGTTTGCCACCACTGCCACTGCTACCATTGTGGGAGCTGCTGCCGCAGGCGGCTACTGCCACCGACACCGAGATGGCGAGGCTCAGTTGTAGTGTGGTGCGCGCCGAAATCATCGCGAGAACCTCTGGAAGAACTGCCACATCTCGCGGTTGGCGCGAATGTTCTGCGTGGTGATGCCCGCTACCGGCACGAAGTCGAGCGCGCCTGGCCACGTATGTCCGCCGTTCTCGATGGTGTAGAGCACAACGCCCCGATTCGGTGGGCAGTTGTCGTAGCTGTCGGTGTAGACCCGAGTGCCGTCAGCGACGGTGACCGGCAGGTCGGTACGCACGGCCGCGCCGGTGCATTGGTTGATATTGGCCCAGTACTTGGCGGCATCCTGCGCCGGCATGCTGCCGACGAAGGCCAGGTCAAGAATCAGGGATGGAATCCCTGGGCCATAGGGAACCTGCGAGTCAGCGGTGCCGTTGAAGAACGCCATCGGCGTCGGCAGCGATGGCGCACATTGGCGTGCCAGCGAGTCACGCATCGTGGCCGCGACGGAGGCACCTGCAGCGATCTTCTCCGGGTGCTCGCAGGCGAATCGTACCGTCATGTTGCCGCCCTGCGAGTAACCGGTCATGTAGATCCGGCGCGGGTCCAGCTTGTGACGTGCGACGACATCGTCAATCAGCGCCGCAAGATAACCGACATCATCGCTATCCTGAGCGTCGTTGGGGGAGTGTGACCAGGTGCCGTCGTGTGCCTCCGGCAGAATGATCCAGGCTCCGGAGTCACGGGCGAGTTCGCCGACCTCGGTCAGATTGGACATCGAAGGCGCACTGCCCAAATTGAAATGCAGCACCAGAATCGCCGGTGCATTCGCCCGCGCCTGAGTGGGCGCTATGAAGCCGACCGAGCGGGTGATGCCGCCGTGGGTAAAGGCTTCATAGAAGATCCGCGTGTTCTCCCACGGTAGGAATGAGAGGGCATTGGCCGGCAGCGACGCTAACGTCGCAACCGCCAACAGCGCCGCGCCCAAGGCTCGGCGAATCCCGTAACACTTCTGCATGAACCGCTCCCCAACACGTGATCCGCGACAACGGTTATGGAGCACCGTCAGCGCGCGGCCGCTTGATTGACCATGGCGGAATCGGCTGGCAGAAAGGCTCGGGCAGCCGATTGAATGAATGCCTCAGTATTTTACAGAACAGCCGTACGGCTTCGTCAGAGACAGGCTGATGGGTTTGTCAGCCAAAGCCTCTTCCAGCGCGATCTGCACATGCGGGCGCGCTTTGGCGATGTCCGCCACGTCGGCACTGGCAACGCTGTCGATGCCGCCCGCGTAGATCAGCATGCCCTTCTGGTCAATGATGAACATGTGTGGAGTGGTCTGTGCCCCGTACAGGCGCCCGATGGCACCGCTTTCGTCCAGGAGCACGGCAGTGGGCGCGGCGCCGCGTTGCGCGGTCAGCGCTTCAGCCTGTGCCCCCGTGACATGACCTTGCTTTCCGGGAGCCGAGGAGATCACCGACAGCCAGATCACGCCCTTCTCGGTTGCGGTCCGCTGCAAGCCCTGCATGTTTCCCTGATAGTGCTTCTGCACGAAGGGGCAGCCGTCGTTGGTCCACTCCATTACAACCAGCTTGCCGGCGTAGTCGGCGAGCCTGATCGTGTTGCCGAGGCTGCTGGTCGCGCTGAACGTCGGCGCCAGTTCGCCGATCTTGGGGGCCGCGGTGACTGTACCGATAGCAAAGGCCAGGGCTGCTGCCGTGGCGTGCCGCAGGATCCGTAAACGCATCGTCTATACCTCGCTAGTTCAGGGCCTCGATGAATGAATCCGGACTCAGAATCTGCGGCAGAACCTTGGGTTCGCCGCCGTCCACATAGAGCAGATACAGGGGGACGCCGTTGCGACCGAAGCGAGCCAGTTCGGCCGTGATCTCCGGATCTGCACGTGTCCAATCGGCAATCAGGGTCACCACATCGCGGGATCGCATCGCCTCCTCCACCCGAGCTGACTTCAGGGTGGCGCGCTCGTTGAGCTTGCAGGTGATGCACCAATCGGCGGTGAAATCCACGAAGATGGTGCGGCCCTCCGCACGTAGCTCAGCCACCCGGGCGGCAGACCAGGGCTCAGTGCCTGCTGTCGCCGAACGGTGGGCCGTGGGGGACGACGCGGGGGCGGTGAATACCAGGGCCAGGGCACCGGTGATTGCAGCCACCTTCAGCATCGAGGCGATCACTCCGCGAGAGCGCCACAGCCAGAGTGCAAAGGCGATGAGCACTACGCCGACCAGGACACGCGCCAGCATCTGCGGATCGGACTGGCGGGTCAGTACCCACAGCAGCCACACGGCCGTCAGATACAGCGGAAATGCCATCAGTTGCTTGAAACGTTCCATCCACGCGCCTGGGCGTGGCAGCAGTCTGGCCAGCGCAGGAACGAAGCCCAGCAGCAGGAATGGCAGTGCGAGTCCCAACCCCAGCGCCGCGAAGACCAGCAGGGCCAGCATCGCGGGCTGGGTCATTGCATAGCCCAGCGCGGTTCCCATGAACGGCGCGGTACAGGGTGTGGCCACGACGACGGCCAGTACCCCGGTAAAGAAGGAACTGCTAAGTCCAGGCCGCTGGACCAGGCGGCCGCCCAGATTCATCAGCCCGGCGCCAAACTCGACTGCACCGGACAGTGACAGGCCCAGCGCAAACAGCAGATACACCAGCACGGCGACGAACGCGGGGGATTGCAACTGAAAGCCCCAGCCGACCGCCTCGCCTGCACCGCGCAGCGCAAGCATCATCGCGGCCACTGCGGTACAGGACAGGATCACACCGGCGGTATAGGCCAGCGCCTGTCTTTGGCGTTCATGCGCTTGCTCGGCACCGGCACGCGTCAGCGCCAGCGCTTTCAGCGCCAGCACTGGAAAGACGCAGGGCATCAGGTTGAGTATCAGGCCGCCCAGCATGGCCAGGCCCAGCACCGCGAGCAGTGCCGGAGACTGCGGCGGCGACTCCATTGCCTGCCGCGTGTCGACCCCTTCGGGTACTGCGACCAGAGTGGGTTCGCCAACTGCAGCAACCGTCCCCGGCTGGGCGTGGATTTCCCAGGCCATAGCGGAGCGGCCCTGTCGCAGGACCACGACACCGTCGACCTGCTGCGGGGTGTCGACAAAATAGGCGCTCAGCATCTGCGACATGCGCAGGCGATCGGCGGACTCATGTTCAATCCGCTGCGGAGCTGCGTGACTCACCAGATCATTGGCGTAGGGGTAGAACTCCACGGCATCTGCCTTGCTCAGCGCAGCGGCGGCGAGCGCCAGCGACAGCTGGTCATCGGTGATCTGGAACCGTGCCTCCCAGTCACGCGCCGGGATCGGGAGTTCAGAGCGGGCCGTGGCAAAGCTTGGCGCCCAGTCAGGGTCGGCCTTGGCGCTGGCGGCCACCGGCAACTGCAGGTTCAGATCGGCGGTGCCTGGTATGCAGACATCCTTGCACACCAGCCACTTGGCCTGAGCCTTGAGCTGTACCGTTCCGGTTGTGCCTGGGCTTACCTGCAAGGGCACCAGATGCAGGGTTTCCTCACCATAGCCGTAGTTGGTCAGATCGCCCAGCGAGTGCCGGTGCGGGTAGGGCCAATGGATCTGTCCGGCGACCACGCCCGCGGGCAACTGCCATTCCAGCTTGGTGGCGATTCCGGAGTCCCCCGGATTGCGCCAATACACATGCCAGCCCGCATCCGGCCGCATGCGCAGCGCTACCCAGTTGTCGTTGCCAGCGGTCAGGGCATCGCGTTCTGCGATCAGCTCCACCTCTACATGATCGATTTGTACAGGCGCAGCCGCCGCCGCAGCGCACAGAAAGAAAAGCAACAAGCCGGAAAAGGCGCGCAGATTCATGGAGAATTCGGAGTTAAATGCGGTCCAAAGACCGCGACTAGGTCATGAGGTTCAGCAAAACTAACATGAAGGCATGGCGCATTCTGGCAATTGGCCTCCTGGTCTTCGCCGAGGCCGGCACGGCAGCGAACTCGCTGCGCTGTGGCTCACGGTTGGTGGCCCAGGGCGATTCCGCAGCCCAGCTGCTTGGCGCCTGCGGCGAGCCCGATCTGCGGGATGTCTGGACCACCGGCGGCGCGTTTGGGCCGGGTGCGCTGGCGGCGGTCGAGCAATGGACCTACAACCTGGGCCCCAGTCAGTTGCTGCGCATCGTGCAACTGCGACAGGGTCGCATAGAAAGCATTGAACTTGAGGGTTACGGATTCTCGCCATCTGCGGCCATGCGCGACTGCAGTGCTGCCGGTGCCATCCCGCGCGGCATGTCCAAGTACCGGCTGCTTGCGCGCTGCGGCGCGCCGCTGACCCGATTGGCCGATCAG
This sequence comes from Solimonas sp., assembly GCA_041635075.1. Taxonomy (GTDB): domain Bacteria; phylum Pseudomonadota; class Gammaproteobacteria; order Nevskiales; family Nevskiaceae; genus Solimonas. Next base: position 5,510 of record JBFJKG010000006.1, on the reverse strand, counting down.
CGTTTGCTGCCCCCGAACCCGCGCCAGCTCAACGACCCCGGCTGGCGGTTACGCCACCACCCGGACGCGCTGATCCCGACGTATCGCGAGGAGTGGACCTACAACTTCGGTTCATCCAAGCTGATGCGCACGGTGATTCTCGATAACGGAAGTGTGAGTGATGTCCAGATTGGCGAACGCGGTTTCGATTAGGCGCCTTGCAGCCCGCGTCGCGGTGTTGGTGGCCGCAGCGGGGTTGAGCGCGTGCGGGTCGATGGGCAGCGCGCAGCTGCGATCCCCGGATGGGCAGTTGGCGCCGTGCAGCGCCAAGCGCTGCGTTTCTTCGCGCGCCAAGGGCAGTGAATACTTCATCGAGCCGTTGCGCTATCCCGGCACACGTGCCGCGGCACATGCCGCGCTGCTGCGCATTCTGGCGACAATGCCGGGCGCATCGGTCGAAACTCAAACCGAAGATTATGTGCATGCGACGTTCACCACACGCCTGATGCGCTATGTGGACGATCTTGAGCTTGAGTTTCCGGACGGCGAGCGCGTCGTTCACGTGCGTTCATCAAGCCGCCTCGGCTACTACGATTTCGACGCAAACCGCGAACGGGTGGAGACATTGCGCGCGCGGTTTGACGCGCTGAAGCCCTGAGGCGGGCTGCCGCGAATCTACAGGTACACCTGCAATGTCCAAGTCGCGCAAATTCGACATCGTGATCTTCGGCGCCACCGGGTTCACCGGCCAGCTCACCGCTGAGTATCTGGCCCGCCGTGGCGGCGACACCCTTAAATGGGCCCTGGCGGGCCGCAACCTGGACAAGCTCAAGGTTGTGCGCGCACGGCTAGCGGACGTAAACCCGGCTTGTCGCGACCTGGACTTGCTGACTGCCGACGTCGGTGATGCGGCGTCGATGCAGCGGCTTGCCGAGGCGGCGCGGGTCGTGGTGACGACCGTGGGGCCCTACATCCGCTACGGTGAGCCGGTGGTGGCGGCTTGCGCGGCTGCCGGTACCGACTATGTCGATCTCACCGGCGAGCCGGAGTTTGTCGACCTGATGTGGCTGCGCCACCATGACGCCGCAAAGGCCAGCGGTGCGCGTATCGTCAACTGCTGCGGGTTCGACAGCATTCCCCATGATTTGGGTTGCTTGTTCACGGTGCAGCAGTTGCCGGAAGACGTGCCGTTGCGCGTACAGGGGTTCGTACGTGCCGGCGGCCAGTTCTCTGGAGGCACGCTGCATTCAGCGGTGACCGCCTTCTCGCGTCTCGGTGAATACGCCAGCATCGCCAAGTCGCGCCGACGCAAGGAAGGCGTGCCGGTGGACAGGCGCGTCGGTTCGATCCGGCACGGTTTGCGCTACATGAAGAGCTTGAGCGGCTGGGCATTGCCGATGCCCACGATAGACCCGCAAGTGGTCCGCAGGTCGGCCGTGGCCAATGACCGGTACGGCCCCGACTTTCGCTATGGCCACTTTCTGTTGCTAAAGAAGCTCTCTGCGGTGGCCGCGCTGGTAGGTGGTGCCGCGGCGGTGTTTGCCGGCAGTCAGTTCAGCGTCACGCGCAAGCGCCTGCTCAGGCTCAAGGACCCGGGGCAGGGACCCAGCGAGGCGGTGCGTGCCAAGGGCTGGTTCAAGATCGTCTTTCTGGGTGAGGGCGGCGGTCGCAAGGTGCGCTGCGAGGTGTCCGGTGGCGATCCGGGCTACGGTGAAACCGCAAAGATGCTCGCGGAGTCGGCCTTGTGTCTGGCGCGTGATCGCCTGCCGCATGTGGCAGGTGCGCTGACCCCGGCGCAAGCCATGGGCGATGCCCTGATCGGGCGTCTGCAGAAGGCCGGCATTCGATTCAAGGTCGTGAGCCAGCGATGACCCCAAAACTGTTTCTCGCCCTCGGCGGCATCTACGGATTTCTCGGGGTCGCGCTGGGCGCGTTCGGAGCGCACGCGCTACGAGATCGGCTGGCGCCCGAGCTGCTCGGCGCCTGGAAGACCGCCGTCGAGTACCAGTTCTATCACGCGCTGGCGCTGCTGGCCGTGGGCTGGCTGCTACGCGAGTCGGCCAACGCGGTTTGGCTGCAGGCAGCCGGGGTCAGCTTCGCACTCGGGGTGCTGCTATTTTCCGGCAGTCTGTATGCGCTGGCGTTGAGCGGTGTGCGAATACTGGGCGCGGTCACGCCGTTGGGTGGGCTGGCCTTCCTGCTGGGCTGGGCGTTCCTGACATTGGCGATAGTGCGACAGCCCTGACGGCGCTCAGCCGCGCCCGAGTGCCTTGAGCAACGCGTCCGCGATGCGCTCCGCTGCCTGCTGGGCTGCGTGCTCAAGGCCTTCTTCGAGGCGTGCCTGAGTGGCAGCCTGCTCTTCCTCGAGCCGTTGCAGGCGCTGAGCAAGCCGCTGCTCCGTCTGCTGCAAGCGGGTTTCCAGTTCCACCAGCCCGGTGGGCTTTGCGCCGATACGTGATTCCAGTTGAGCCAGCGCCGCCCGCAGTTCGCCAAAAAGTGCCTGGGCTTCGGCTGCCGCTGCGCTGGCCGCCTCACGCGAGGCTTCTTCCGCCTGCTGGTTGGCTGCCGCTACCGCACGGGCCTCGAGCTCGCGCGCTTCTGCGGCTGCCGCTGCAGCCGCGGCCTCTGCCTGCGCGTTGGCCGCCGCCTGAGCAGCCACGATTTCGGCCTGCTCGCGCTCACGCTGGACGTTTTCCAGAACCTGCAGCAGCTGATCGGGGCTTGGGGGTTTGCTCAGTACGTCGGCGGCACCCTTGCTGCGCGCTTCCTCTACAAACTGGTCGCCCTCATTGCCTGAACAGATCACCACGGGAATGCCGGCGGTATGTGGGTCAGCCTTCAAATGCCGCAGCGCTTCAAATCCGTCTTCGCCCGGCATGACGTGATCCATGAAGATCAGGTCGGGGTTGAGGTCACGCAGTACGCGATAGGCCTCCTGCGCACTTTCAACGGCATCAACCTTGTAGGCGTGGCTTTCCAGGTGCCGACGCAACGCGAAGCGCGCAGATTTCGAATCGTCGACGATCAGGGCGGAACGGGCACTCACTGCGGGCTCTCGATAGTTTGGTATAGGCGTGTCGCGAATCTAGCACCGTGGCGGCGTTCGCGCTGAGCTCGGGTGCGCCAACGAGTGCGGGCGTTGATGCTGCAGGCGCGCTGCTCCCACCGCATCTGCCTGCGCGCCGGAGCGCGCATAAAAAAGCGCGGCGGTCCCGAAGGATCCGCCGCGCCAAAAAAGACGGTGCCGCTAGACTTACTTCTTCTTCGCAGCTTTCTTTGCAGTTTTCTTCGCAGCTTTCTTGGCAGCCATGATGACCTCCTAAAAACGCGGATACGATCAGCTCTATGAACCCCATGCCCATAGTCAGCCAACCACGACTGATCGTGTCACTGGCCTAGATCAAACACAATAGGTTGTGTCAACTACCCGACGAACGGTCATTTCCTGTGCAGGACGGCGTAGCCCCGGAAGTTTTGGGTTACGGTGACAGCGCATCCCTTGGCCCAGCGGCTATCAGCAGGCTCGATATGAAAATGCAGGACCCATCCTCTCCTGGCCAGCAATCCAGGCCCACAGGACACCGGCTACGACATCCGCAGTGGCAGCTGGCCACGCGCACCCTGGAGGCGGTGCTGAACGGGCGCCAGCGCGCAGACGGCGTGCTGCAGGAGGCGTTTCGTGCGCAACGCGCGATGGGTGCGCGCGACCGGCGTCTGGTCGGCGAACTGGTGTATGGAGTGCTGCGCGACCTGCGGCGTCTGCAGGCACTGGCCGGAGAGCAGGCCGCTGATATCGAGAGCCTGTGTCTGTTGCATGCGCTGCATGCGGAACTGGCTGAACTGGAGACACTCACCCAGCTGGTCGGCGCCGAGCGGGTTGCCGATGCCCAGCGTTGCTCTGCCGAGCGGGCGAGCGGTTTGACCGAGGCGCAACGCTTGAACGTCCCGGACGACCTGTTCCGGGCGTGGGGAGCGCAGTACGGTGCGGATGAGGCAGCTGCGCTGGCGGCTGCGCTACAGCAGTCGGCACCGGTTGATCTCCGGGTCAACGCCCTGAAAGCCGATCGCGAGAAGGCGAGGGTCGCGCTGACACAGTCAGGCATCGACAGCACGCCGACACCGCTTGCGCCGCAGGGGCTGCGGCTTCCTGGACGGGTGGCGCTACAGGCGGCGCCGGCTTGGCGCGAGGGGTGGGTTGAACCGCAGGACGAGGGCAGCCAGCTGCTTGCGGCTCTGGTGGCGGCACAGCCGCACGAGCGCATTGCCGACTACTGCGCAGGCGCGGGCGGCAAGACTCTGGCACTGGCGGCCGCGATGCAGAACCAGGGCGAGCTGTGGGCGCTGGACGTGGATGAACGCCGACTCGCTCGCATGGCGCCGCGCCTGCAGCGTGCCGGCGTCAGCTGCGTGCAGGCCGGTGTGCTCGGTGCCGTAGAACATTGGCTGCGCGAACGCGCGGCCAGCTTCGATGCGGTACTGGTGGACGCGCCGTGCTCGGGGACCGGCACCTGGCGCCGTCAACCTGACGCGCGGCTGTGGCTGCCGGACTTCGATTCGATGACGCAGCTGCAACTCAGGGTGCTGTACGCCGCCGCGTCGCTGGTACGTCCAGGCGGCCGTTTGGTCTATGCAACCTGCAGCCTGATGGCACAGGAGAATGACGCGATAGTGGACACCTTCCTTGACGGCTCCGGCCTGTTCCACGAGGGGGATGCCGGAGCGATGCTGGCTGCCCAGGGGGTGCAACTGCCTGGCTCGCGCTTGCGGCTGCTGCCGCATCGACACGGGACGGACGGCTTCTTCGCGGCGATACTGCACCGCAAGCACTGAACCCAGCCGAGCGCATGCAACGCCATGACTGACCCCGCCTTTGCCGCTACGCCAACGCCACCCTATTACAGCGTGATCTTCTCTTCGCGACGGGGTGGCGATGATCCGGAGTACGAGCGCACTGCCGAGCGCATGGTGGAGCTGGCGCGTATGCAGCCGGGCTTTATCGGGGTTGAGCATGCACGCGATGCCCAGGGCTTCGGCATTACGGTGTCCTATTGGGAGACGCTGGCGGCGATCGCCGCATGGCGCGCGCAGTCGGAACACGTGGTGGCGCAGCAGACTGGGCGCCGCCAGTGGTACACACACTACGAGCTGCGCGTGGCAAAGGTTGAGCGCGCGTACAGCCTGCAGACCTCAATTCTGGGCGCGCACTGATGGAACACACACCTGCTCAGGGACGCATCATTGAAAGCGCGTTCAAGCCGTATCGCTGGTTGCGGGGCCCTCATGCCCAGACCATGGTGCCGTCCCTGCTCAGGCCGTTGCCGCGACTGGGCTTCACGGTCGAGCGTCTGGAGCTTGAGGATAGCGACTTCGTCGACTTGGCCTGGAGCGGACCGGCCACGTCAGATCGGGTGGCAGTACTGGTGCACGGTCTCACCGGTGGTTTCGAGTCCAAGTATCTGCGCGGGACCGCGCTGCGTCTGAACGCACTGGGTTGGCGGACAGTGGCATTGCAGCTGCGGGGCGGCGGCGCA
>JBFJKG010000005.1:0-18249 GCA_041635075.1 Solimonas sp. | reverse complement strand
GATTGGCAGTTAGCTGCTCTTGCCGCCCCGGCGCTCGATGATCATGGCGACGCCGACGATGATCAGCACCACCGGCCACCATTCGGCCAATAACGGGCCTATGCCGGGAATCCAGCCCTGCTTGTGCAGCAGGAAGTAGGTACCCACGGCAATGAGGATATAGGCGCCGACGAGTGAGTTGGAGCGCATGGCGGTGAGTTCCTGAGTGAGCCCAGCTAAACGGATTGCTGGGTTCGATGCTGCCGCAGTAACGGCAGAAAAACCACTGCTCCGCAGCGCGGCGCGCGTCGGGCCTACTTCACAATCCGCAGCTGCGGGCGTCCCGGCTTGGGTGGTTTCGGCGGCTCCGGATCGCGCGGCCCTTCGTCGCTGCTGCCTTCGGCCGGCTCCACTTCGCCGAACAGCACGCCTTCGCCGTTCTCACGCGCAAAGATGCCGAGCACGGCGCCGGAAGGCACCTGCACTTCAAACGGGCGACCGCTGAAGCGCGCGGAGAACCAGATCGGTTCCTGCTGCAGGTCCAGATTCTGCACCGCCATGGGGCTGATGTTCAGTGTGATCTTGCCGTCCTGCACGAATTCACGCGGCACCACGACGCCGGGATAGTCAGCGGCAACCAGCAGATGCGGGGTGTAGCCGCTGTCGCAGGCCCAGTCAAAAATGGCGCGAATCAGATAGGGGCGGCGTGAACGAGGCATGGGATTCATGAAAGTGCCTGCGTGGAGCGGCGTGCGCTTGCTTCAGCGCAGCGCGGCCTGGACGCTGGGGCGCGTCAGCAGGCGCTCTGCATAACGCACCACTGCGGCATCGGCGGCAATGATGGTCTTGAGTTCCAGCTTCAGCATCTGCGCAAACAACGCGGCGAATGCACAGTCCGCGAGGTTGTAGTCCAGGCCCATGCACCAGCCCCTTGAGGGGAACAGCGGGCTGGAGCCGATCAACTGCTCATTGAGGCGTTTGCGCAGGCTCTTGGCTTCGGCCGCCTTGGGGCTGTTGCCCAGGGCAGCAACCAGTGGAAACAGCTCCTGCTCGACGCGCAACAGCAGCATGCGTATCCGCGCGCGGACCGCAGGGTCTGCGGGCAGCAGGCGAGGGTGCGGGTAGCGCTCGTCGAGGTATTCCGCAACAACCGCGGCTGGGTGCAGCACCGTGTCGCGGTCCACCAGCGTCGGCAACGTGCCGGCGGGATTGAGTACCAGCAGGTCGTGATGAGGGCGCCCGGGGGCGATCCACTCTACACGGGCACTGTCGACATCCTTCTCGGCAAGGACCACGCGTACCCAGAGACTGGGGACTTCATCGCGCGCGCAAAACAGCGTGAGGCCAGCGCGCGGTGCGGGCCGCCCATCCATTACGAACTTGCTTTTTGCCGGAATGGCCACGTGATTTAGTCGGCAGAAAGCTGAGTGACGCCGTTCATGGGTGTGCTCTCATGAACGGCGTCATATTCATTGGATGAGGGGCGTGCGGGGGCTTGCGCCCTAGTGCACGTCTCTCCAGAACTCGCGCTTCAGCAAATACGCCAGCACGGTGAACAGCAACAGGAACAACATTACCTTGATGCCCAGCGAGATGCGGCCAGCACGGCCCGGCTCGGCGGCATAGGCGAGGAAGGCGACGGTATCGGCCACGAACTTCTCGTAGTCCTTCTCGCTCAGCTTGCCTTCGCTTACCTGCACGAACTTGGGGCCGGCATGCGCACCGTGACCTTCATCGGCACCGGCTTCGGCATGCGATTCGTCCAGTGCGCGCCAGCCCTGCAGTTCCCACAGCACATGCGGCATCGACGCGCCCGGCAGCACCAGGTTGTTGGTGCCCAGCGGGCGATTGTTGTCGACGTAGAACGTCATCAGGTAGTTGTAGACCCACTCTGGTCCACGCATGCGCGTTTCCACAGAAAGATCAGGCGGCTGCTGGCCAAACCACTTGGCTGCTTCTGCCGGCATCGCCGCATGAATCTGCTCGCCGGGCTTGTCGGCGCCAAACATCAGGTTGGCGCGCAGCAGTTCTTCCGGAATGCCGAGATCACTGCCAATGCGGCCATACCGCACCAGGCGCATGGAGTGACAGCCGGCGCAGTAGTTCATGTAGTTCGCCGCGCCTCGCTGCAGCGAGGCCTCGTTGCCCAGATCCGGCTCGTACGTGTATGGCATGGCCACATGGCCGCCCGCAGCCATGGCCGAACCACCGGCCAGCAGAAGTGCACCGGCCAGCAGCGATGCCAGCAGGGATGGGTTAGTGCGCTTCATAGGTCACGCGCTCCGGTTCGGGCTTGGTCTTGTCAATCTTGGAGTACCAAGGCATCAGGATGAAGAAAGCAAAGTAGATGATGGTGCCGGCGCGCGAGATGAACGTACCGATCTCGCTTGGCGGCTGCATGCCGAAGTAGCTCAAGGCCACGAAGGCGACGGTGAACAGGCCCAGCGCGGTCTTGAAGATCGGCCCCTTGTAGCGGATCGACTTCACTGGCGAGCGGTCCAGCCAAGGCAGTGCAAACAGCACCAGCACCGCCGAGAACATGCCAATGACACCCATCAGCTTGTCAGGGATGGCACGCAGCACGGCGTAGAACGCGCCGAAGTACCAGGCCGGGGTGATGTGCTCCGGGGTCACCAGCGGATTCGCCGGCTGGAAGTTGGGCTTCTCCAGCACCCAGCCGCCGCCGTCCGGCGCAAAGAACACCACGCCGAGGAAGATGATCAGGAACACGCCGACGCCGAACAGATCCTTGACCGTGTAGTACGGGTGGAAGCCAATGCCGTCCAGCGGCTTGCCGTTGGCATCCTTGTGCTTCTTGATCTCGACGCCATCCGGGTTGTTGGAACCGACTTCATGCAGCGCAATCAGATGCGCCACAACCAGGCCCACCAGCACGAAGGGCAGCGCCACCACATGCAGCGAGAACAGGCGGTTCAGGGTGGCATCGGAAGGAATGTAGTCACCCTGCACCCAGATCACCAGATCCGGGCCGATCACAGGGATCGCGCCGAACAGCGAGATGATCACCTGCGCGCCCCAGTAGGACATCTGGCCCCACGGCAGCACGTAGCCGCAGAAGGCTTCAGCCATCAGCACGAAGAAGATCAGCGCGCCAAAGATCCAGATCAGTTCACGCGGCTTGCGGTAGGAGCCGTAGAGCAGCCCGCGGTACATGTGCAGATAGACGATCAGGAAGAACGCGCTGGCGCCAGTGGAGTGCAGATAGCGGATGACGTTGCCCCAGGGCACGTCGCGCATGATGTACTCCACGCTGTCCCAGGCGATGGCCGCATCCGGCTTGTAGTGCATCGTCAGGAAGATGCCGGTCAGCAGCTGGTTGACCAGCACCAGCAGTGCCAACGAGCCGAAGTAGTACCAGAAGTTGAAGTTCTTCGGCGCGTAGTATTCGGCGAGATGATCCTTCCACAGCTTGGTCAGCGGGAAGCGGTCGTCGATCCAGCCGAGTACGCCGGTGGTCTTGTACGGATTGGGAACAATGGCCATTACGCGGCTCCGGTGGTCGGGTCTTCGCCGATGACAATGGTGTTTTCGCCTTCATAGCGGTGCGGCGGCACGACCAGATTGGTCGGCGCAGGCACACCCTTGTAGACGCGACCGGCGAGGTCGAACATCGAACCGTGGCAGGGGCAGAAGAAGCCGCCCTGCCAGTCGCTGCGGATTTCCGGTGCCGGATGGTCCGGACGGAACGTGGGCGAGCAGCCCAGATGGGTGCAGGAACCCACCATGACCAGCACTTCCGGCTTGATCGAGCGGGCCTCGTTCTGGGCGTACGCCGGCTGTTGCGCTTCCTGGGACTCTGGGTCGCGCAGCTCAGCGGTGACCTTGTCCAACGTGGCCAGCATTTCGGGGGTGCGCTTGACCACCCATACCGGCTTGCCGCGCCATGCGATGGTTACTTTCTGGCCAGCCTCGGCCTTGCTGATATCGATGGTTACCGGAGCGCCCGCCGCCTTGGCGCGTTCGCTGGGAGCCATCGAAGCCAGAAACGGCCAAGCGGCCGCTGCCACACCTGCGCCGCCGACCACCGAGGTGGTTAGCGTCAGGAACCGGCGCCGGCCGGGATCCACGCCCTGATTACTCATTAAAAGTCCCTTCGAGAGATGATCCAAAACTGCAATTCACTCAACGGACGCTTGCCGGACCGGCATTGGGTAGCGCGCAACCGTCGATAAGTCCGTAAGTATAACGGGGGCGAGCGCTTGGGCGTAAGCCGCGGGCGCGTAATTGCCGAATTACGCAGTCGCGCAGCCCCTTTCAGGGGGATGCGGCTAGGTCAGCAGGCCGCGCAGCGCCGCAAAACGGACCACTTCGGCCGTATTGCGCAGGGCCAGCTTTTCCATCATGCGGGCGCGATGGTTCTCGGCGGTCTTGACACCAATGTTCAGCAACTGCGCGATTTCCTTCGTGGTCTTGCCCTGAATGACCAAGTGAAAGGTTTCACGTTCACGGGCAGTGAGGCTGGCGTACGGGTCGGTGCCCAGCGAGCGTCCACGCTGTTGGCGCTCGGCCAGGACCTTGGCGGCGCGCGGCCCGAAATACGGGGTGCCGCCGTGAATCGATTTGATCGCTGCCATCAGTTCTGACACCGAAGTGTCCTTGTTCAGGAAGCCGTTGGCGCCGGCGCGCAGGATCGGCAGGATGTATTCGTCCTCCTCATGCACGGTCAGCACCAGCGTGCGGGTGCCCGGCAGCTCCTCGCGCACGCGCTTGACCACTTCCAGGCCGGAGATGCGCGGCATCGAGATGTCGGTGACGACGATGTCGGGCTGGGTCTGCAGGGCGAGGTTCATGGCTTCCATGCCGTCGGCGGCTTGCGCCACGACCTTGCACTCGCCGGTCTCCTCAAGCATCGAGACCAGACCCTCGCGGACGATGGTGTGGTCGTCGGCGACCAGCAGGCGGATCGGGTTCATAGGCGTGTGCTCAGTGGGTCTTCAATGTCGGTTGCGTCCAACGCAAGCATCAATTGGACCACAGTCCCCTCACCCGGTGCCGAGCGTAGTTCGACCCGGCCGCCGAAGAGTTCGGCGCGATCGCGCATGCCGCGCAGGCCGCCACTGACATGGCCCGGTGCTGCGACCTGCGTGGCATCAAAGCCGCGACCCTTGTCTTCAATGCGCAGCGTCAGCGTGTGGCCCTGGCATTCCACTGCAATGCGCGCACTGCGCGCCTCACTGTGGCGTATGACATTGGTCAGGGCTTCCTGGGTGATGCGGAACACCAGGGTCTCGACATCCGGATGCAGGCGGCGTTCGTCGAGGCCGGACTGCAGGTCGATGGTGAGCCCGGTGCGCTCGGAGAGGGTGCGGGCCAGCCACGCCAGCGCCGCGTCCAGACCCAGATCATCCAGCAGGGTAGGACGCAGCAGGCGCGAGAGTTCACGTGTGTCGTGGAGCGTGCCGCGCGTGATCTCGAGGGCGTCGGCCAGCCGGTGCAGCAGGCCCAGATTGCCGGCGCCGCGGGCATCATCGAGGATGCGCTGCAATTGATTGGCCAGCGCGGTCAGGGTCTGGCCGATACCGTCGTGCAGCTCGCGTGCCAGACGTCTGCGCTCTTCCTCCTGCACATGCCAAACCGACTTGGCCAGGGTGCGAAAGCGCTTTTCGCTGCGAACAACCGACTGCAGCAGGCGCTGGTTGTCCGCGGTGAGTTCCTGAACCTGGCGAAGAACGGCGAGGCGAAAGTTCTCGCTGTCATCACTGCGCGGCTCGCCGGCGGGACTGTTGTTCGCCTGACGCGAGGGCTCCATAGCCAATGTCAGCGGCCGAGTTCGGGTGAGGGCGCGGACGTGAGACGAGCCTTGAGCCGGCTCAAGGCGCAGTGTTGGCTGGCAGCGGCCAGCGCCAGCTCCGCCTGTCCGGAGAGCGCAGCCAGAATCTCGAAGTCCAGTTTAGACAGGCAACGCGGCGTGTCGTCGCGAAGCAGACACATTGCACCACGTTGGCGCAGACCCAGATCCAGCGGCAGGCTGACGATGGCGGGTGCCGCGTCCGCACAGCCGCTGCTGAGCAGGTTACCGTCGCTGCCTGCCAAGCCGGGCTCTGCGAGCGCGAGTGCCCGATGCAAGGCGCGCGCGGCGCTGCCAAGCAGGCAGTCCAACAGCTCGTCGGTAGGCAGGTGACGGGTGCAGGCGATCTCCAGCGTGGTCTCTTCGCACAGCACCAGAACGAAGCCGCGCTGAGCGCCAATCAGATCGCAGGCGGATCCCAGGGTATTGGCCAGCAACTCGCTGGCAGGCTTGTCGTGCGCTGCATCGTGCCAAGTCAGTAGCGACTCGTTACGGCGCGCGTCCACAGACCGCCGTCGGCGCCCGTTCTGGCGCGAATAGCCCACTGTTCCACGCTGTTGCATGGGGTCAATAAGGTTGGCAGTCACTGCGTCCTCCAGCTCGTGCTCTGACTCGGAGCAAACTCCGTGCCATGAGTGTCACCGGAGTGCGTACTCACGGTGATCAGTATGTCGGCAGTGTAGCAAGACGACCGGCGACCGCAACCAAGGATGAAAGTTCAGCCGTGGTCGTCGAGGCCAAGTTTCTTGATGCGATAACGCAGTGAGCGAAATGACATGCCCAGCAACTCAGCCGCCCGGGTCTTGTTGAATCGGGTCTTTTGCAGGGCCTCGAGTATCGCGCGCTTCTCGATCTCTTCTATCTGGTCTTCGAGGCCATTGCCGGTCAGGGGTGCGGCGACGGCGGGGCTGCGCAACTGCAGGTCGGTAGCGCGAATCCTGCCGCCTTCGCACAACGTGACCGCGCGCTCAAGCACGTTCTCAAGTTCGCGGACATTGCCTGGGAACGGATGCTCGCACAGCGACTTTAACGCTTCGCTGTCCAGCTGCGGAAGCTCGGAAATCTCGAAGTTGCGGCATAGGCGATCCAGTATCTGCTGTGCCAGCAAGGGGATGTCGGCCGCGCGCTCGCGCAGCGTAGGCGTGCGCACCTCGATGACATTGAGGCGGTAGTAGAGGTCCTGGCGGAAGGTTCCGGCGGCAACCAGCGCGGCGAGGCTGCGGTGCGTGGCGGAGATCACGCGGACATTGACCGGCACCTCGGTTTCCGCGCCCACCGGCCGCACTGCGCGCTCCTGCAGCGCACGCAGCAACTTGACCTGCATGTGGGCCGGAAGGTCTGCGACTTCATCCAGAAACAGTGTGCCGTTCTCGCCCGCCTGAAACAGACCGACCTTGTCGCGATGCGCTCCGGTGAAGCTGCCCTTGCGGTGGCCGAAGAACTCGCTCTCCATCAGCTCTGAGGGGATGGCGCCGCAGTTCACCGGCACAAAGGGGCCTGACGCGCGTGGGCCGCGTGCGTGGATCAGCCGCGCCACGAGTTCCTTGCCGGTGCCGGACTCTCCGGAAATGTGCACCGGCGCCTGGCTGCGGGCCAGGCGCTCGATCATGTCGCGCAGCTGGCGGATGCTTTCATGGTTGCCGAGCAGGCCACCATAGTCAGCGGTGGCATCCTGATCGGTGTCCGTGGCGGCATCGCTCTCGGCGCCTTCACGCGGCCGGAGCTTCAGCGCGGTATCCACCAGCTTGCGCAGCACCGCGATATCCACCGGCTTGGAAACGAAATCGAAAGCGCCGGCCTTGAGACTTTCCACCGCCGCTTCGGCGTTGCCGTAGGCGGTGATGACGGCGACCGGGGTTTCCGGGTATTGCTTCTGAATCTCGCTCACCAGGCTGACGCCGTTGCCGTCCGGTAGCCGCATGTCGGTGATGCACAGGTCAAAGCGCTGAGCGGCCAGGCGTTCACGGGCCTCGGCCAGGCTGGCGGCAGAGTCTGTGCGCAAGCCCATGCGTGACAACGCGATCTCGACCAGAGCGCGGATGTCCGGTTCGTCGTCAACAATCAGTATGTGGGCTTTGCTCATGAACTGGTGGCAGTGGCGGTGGCTTCGGTGTCCGCCAGCAGTATGCGGAAACAGGCGCCGCCCCCCTGCGGACGGTAGACCAAGCGTGCCGAATTGTATTCGCAGAGCTCTCTGGACAAGTACAGACCTAGGCCGGTGCCGCTGTTGTGGGTTGTGAAGAATGGCTCGAACACGCGGTCGCGCAGTGCGGGCGGAATGCCCGGGCCGTTATCGGCGATTTCCAGATAGGCCGGTTCTCCGCCGCGCGCGGGTGCGGCCATCATCAGCACGGTGATCGTGGCACCGCTCGTGGCGCCGTGTTCAAAACTGTTGTCCCACAGGTTGAACAGCACCTGCTGCAGGTGCTCGGGATCAAAGCGCACCTGCAGCGTGCGCGGAATGTCGACCAGTTCGATCTGGCGGGGTTGCTGGGCGTGACTTTCCTGATACATCGCCATCGCCTGTATCAGCCAGCTGCGCAAGGGCAGGTTGACCTGCTGCGACGGGTCGCGACGGGACAGGTCCAGAACCTCGCGGACGATGCGCTCGATGCGGCTGGCGTGGCGCTGCACCATGTCGAGCAGACGAAGATTCTCGGGCCCCAGTCCGGGCGACTCGGCAAGCAGCTGGCCAGCCTGGGTAATGGCAGCGAGCGGGTTGCGGATTTCGTGCGCGATGCTGGCCGAGAGCCGGCCGAGTGCAGCCAGCTTCATCTGTTGCGCCTGCTCGCGCAGTTGGGTGGCGTCCTCCAGCAGGATCAGCACCGAGGTGTCGGGGCCCCACCCCAGATGGGTGAATCGCAGGATCAGTTCGTGCCCGCCCTCGGTTTCGACGTAGGGGGCTGGGGTGGAGGCAGTTCCGGTGCGCCAGCTCTGCAGTCGCTCGTATAGCACCGGCAGGGTGTCTTTGAGCAAGCGCCCGGGTGTTGCCGCAACGCCGATCAGCCGCTTTGCGGCAGCGTTGACCGTTCTGACGCGTGCATCGGCGTTGACGACGACCACGCCGGTGAGCATGGCTTCGATGATGTTCTCGTTGAGGCGCGACAGGTTGACGAATTCCGAACCCACGCGCTCGGCCATGGCTTCGCTGCGGCGTGCGCGTACCGCCACCGTATTGGTGACCAGCGCGACGACGAAGAACGCGAGCCCGAGCAGCCCGGCTTGGGAGTAGTCGCTTGCGTTCACGAACAGCGACTGGATCTGGCGTACGCCTTCCTCCGCGAATATCGCCAGCGTAGCGATGGCGGCGTGCACGATCGCCATGCGCGGCGACAGCACCAGGCTGCCGCCCACCAGCGGAGTGAGAATCAGGATGCCGAGGCCGCTGCCGATACCGCCGGTGATATGAACCAGCAAGGTCAGCGCGGTGAGGTCTATCGCGAACTGCAGATGGGCTTGCGCGACGACGCCGGGGCGTCTCAGCACCACGAGCACCATCAGCAGCAATGCGGCGATGGTGTACGCGAGGCAGCTCCAGGTGAAGAGCGTCGCCGGCACCAGATCGAAGAAATCCGGCGCATAGCCGGAGCGGTGCAGCGTGTACAGCGTCGCAATCAACAGCAGCCGATACGGCCCCAGGATTGCGAGGATGCGCCAATCTTCGACGCGGGTCGGTAGCGACACCAGGCCGGCCATCAGTGCGTGCTACCGGTGCTCATTCGCCACAGCGTCCGCATAGCCCGCTCTTCGACAGTGCGCTGGCGGGGGCATGCACGCCACAACGGGCGCAGCGCGCCATCGGCTCGTAGGTCGTTGCGGTGTCGGGGGGCGAGCCCGGATCAGGGGGGCGGCTGTCCAGACGCGGGCGCAGCGTTCGGTATAGGCGCCAGGCGAACCAGCCGAGGGCCAGCAGGAGGAGGAGGCGAGTCAACACGGTTTCGTCGGGGTTTGGCGGAGACGGGTTGCATTCTACGCCGCCGCGCCATCGGCCTAGTCCGATCAGGTCTTTTGCGTCTGTGCCGTTGCTGCGCGAGAATGCCGCGCTTCCAAATCACAGCGCTTTCGGGAAATACGGCATGAATCTGCACGAGTATCAAGCCAAGGAAATCTTTACACGCTATGGCATAGCGGTGCCGCAGGGCGCGCTGGCGGCGAGTCCAGAGGCGGCGCGAGCCGCAGCCAAGCAACTCGGTGGCGACCGCTTTGTGGTCAAGGCGCAGGTACATGCAGGCGGTCGCGGCAAGGCCGGCGGCGTCAAGCTGGTTGACGGCGTTGACGCCGTCGAAGAAACCGCGAAGGCCATGCTGGGCATGCAGCTGGTCACCAAGCAGACCGGTCCGGAAGGTCTGCCGGTGAACACGGTCTGGGTGGAGAAGCCCTCCGCAATCGCACGCGAGCTGTATGTATCTGCACTCGTGGATCGTTCGCGCGAATGCATCGTGTTCATGGCCTCCGCTGCTGGCGGCATGGATATCGAAGAAGTGGCTGAGCAGACGCCCGAGAAGCTCAAGCATGTGTTCGTCCACCCGGCTGCGGGTCTGCAGCCGTATCAGGCGCGCGAGCTGGGCTTCTTCATGGACCTGAGCAAGGATCAGGTCGACCAGTTCAGCAAGATCCTGATGGGGCTCTATCGGCTGTTCGTTGATCTCGACGCGAGCATGGTGGAGATCAATCCCTTGATCGTGACCGCGGAAGGTCAGGTCATGGCGCTGGATGCCAAGCTCAACTTCGATGCCAACGCGCTGTATCGCCAGAAGGCGATCGCCGAAATGCGCGACCCTTCCCAGGAAGATGAAGTCGAGCGCGACGCCAGCAAGTTCGATCTGAACTACGTGACGCTGGACGGCAACATCGGCTGCATGGTCAACGGCGCCGGCCTGGCGATGGCGACGATGGACATCGTCAAGCTGCATGGCGGCCGCCCGGCCAACTTTCTTGATGTCGGTGGCGGCACCACCGCAGAGAAGGTCACCGAAGCGTTCAAGCTGATCACGCGCTCGCCTGACGTCAAGGCGATTTTCATCAATATCTTTGGCGGCATCGTGCGTTGCGATCTGATTGCCGAAGGCATCATCAGCGCGGTCAAGCAGGTAGGACTGAAAGTGCCGGTGGTTGCGCGCCTGCAGGGCACCAACATGGAGAAGGGCCGCGAGATGCTCAAGACCTCCGGCCTGAAGATCACGCCGGTGGATGATTTGACAGAGGCGGCGCAAACCGTCGTCGCGCTGGCCAAGGGCTAAACAGGACAAGCCATGAGCATTCTGATCGACAAGAACACCAAAGTTATCTGCCAGGGCTTCACCGGCAAGCAGGGGACCTTCCATTCCGAACAGGCGATTGCCTACGGCACCAAGCTGGTAGGCGGCGTGACGCCGGGCCGTGGCGGTGCGCGTCACCTGAACCAGCCGGTGTTCAACACCTGCCACGACGCCGTACAGGCGACCGGTGCGGACGCGACGATGATCTATGTGCCGGCGCCGTTTGCTGCTGACGCGATCCTTGAAGCGGCGGATGCGGGCATCCGCGTCATCGTCTGCATCACCGAGGGCATACCGGTGAATGACATGGTCAAGGTCAAGGCAACGCTGCGCCAGCAGTATCCGAACGCATCGCTGATCGGCCCGAACTGCCCCGGCGTCATCACGCCGGGTGAGTGCAAGATCGGCATCATGCCGGGGCATATCCACAAGCCAGGCCGCATCGGCATCGTCTCGCGCTCCGGCACGCTGACCTATGAAACCGTTTACCAGACCACGCAGAACGGTCTTGGTCAGTCGACTTGCGTCGGTATTGGCGGTGATCCGGTGCGCGGCCTGGGCTTCATCGAGACCATCGCGCTGTTCGAGAAGGATCCGGCGACCGAAGGCATCATCATGGTCGGTGAGATTGGCGGATCGTCAGAGGAAGAGGCGGCCGACTACATCAAGAAGAACGTGAAGAAGCCGGTCGTCGCCTATATTGCTGGCGTCACCGCGCCACCGGGCAAGCGCATGGGCCATGCCGGCGCCATCATTTCCGGCGGCAAGGGTACGGCCGACGAGAAGTTCGCGGCATTGGAAGCGGCGGGGGTCAAGACCGTGCGCTCTCCGGCCGACCTCGGTTCGGCGATGAAGTCGCTGTTGAAATAACGCTCGAGCCGCACTGCCAGGGCGCAAGCCACGAAGGCGTATCCTAGACGTCTTCGTGTTCCTTGCGCCCTTGCGCTTTCATGACGGGTGTCTATGTCGCAATCCCTGGTTCTTGCACTGGCCCAGCTCAATCTCTGGGTCGGCGATGTGGAGGGCAACGTCCAGAAGATCGTCGACGCTGCGAACCACGCGCGTGACGAACTGGGCGCAAGCCTGGTTGCGTGTCCCGAGCTGTCGCTGATCGGCTATCCGCCAGACGATTTGCTGCAGCGCTCGGCGATGCCGGCGCTGATTGAGAGTGGCGTTCAGCGGCTGCTGCGCGAGGTGACGGGTATTACCCTGGTGGTCGGATTGCCCGAGTTCGTTGCTGGCGGCACCGAGCCCGCCTTGTACAACGCGGCCTATGTGATCCGAGACGGATCGGTCGTGGCGCGTACCCGCAAGCAACGCCTGCCCAACTACGGGGTGTTCGACGAGCGGCGGCATTTTCAGCCCGGCCGGCAGACGCTGGTGTTTGATCATTTTGGGCATCGCATCGGCCTGTGCGTTTGCGAGGATCTTTGGGGCGCTGCACCGGCTGCCGCGGCCAAGGCTGCCGGGGCCGAGCTGCTGCTCAACATCAATGCTTCCCCCTATGATCTGCGCAAGACGGCGGCGCGCCGGCGCGTGTTCGATTCACGGGTGGCCGAGACCGGGCTGCCGATCGTGTACGTGAATTGCGTCGGCGGCCAGGATGACGTCCTGTTTGACGGCGATTCCACCGCTGTGGACGGTGATGGCCGCATCGGCTTCTCCGCGCCGTTGTTCGAGGAAGGAGTGTTCAAGATCTGCCTTGAGGACGGTCGTTGGCAGGGCAGCCTGCGTGTCAACGAATCCGAAGAGGCGGTGGTGTATCGCGGCCTGGTGCAGTCCGTCCGTGACTACGTCAATCGCAACGGCTTTCCGGGCGCACTGATCGGCTTGTCCGGGGGCATCGATTCGGCGCTGGTCGCTGCGATCGCGGCGGATGCGCTGGGTCCCGAGCGGGTATGGGGTGTGTCGCTGCCGTCGCGTTATACAGCGGATATGTCGAACGATGACGCGCGGCTGGAGGCGGAGGCCTTGGGCATACGCTACTCCAGCCTGCCGATCGAGCCGGCGTTCGAGGCCTTCAGCACGACATTGGCCCCGAGTTTCGAGGGGCGAGCTGCAGACCTGACCGAAGAGAACATGCAATCGCGCTGTCGCGGCCTGATGCTGATGGCGCTATCCAACAAGTTTGGGCAGGTGGTGCTGACCACCGGCAACAAATCGGAGATGGCTGTCGGTTACGCGACCTTGTACGGCGACATGTGCGGCGGGTTTGCCCCGATCAAGGATGTCTACAAAACCCTGGTCTACCGGCTATGCCGCTACCGGAACTCGGTTTCACCCGTGATTCCGGAGCGGGTGCTGACGCGACCGCCAAGCGCCGAGCTGAGACCCGATCAGCAGGATTCGGATTCGCTACCGCCCTACGACGTGCTGGACCCGGTGCTGGAGCTGTACGTTGAGAGCCAGTTGTCGATACCCGAGATCGTGCAGCGTGGATACGATGAAGCCGTGGTGCGGCGCGTCGCTGCACTCGTGCGGCGCTCCGAATACAAGCGGCGTCAGGCGCCGCCAGGGCCGAAGGTCACGCGGTGTGCGTTTGGCCGGGAGCGGCGTTATCCACTGACCGCGGTCTACGGCGACATCTGAGGGCGCTGCCGGAACTGCACGCCGCCCGATATTGGATTGGCGGCGTCGTGGCGCTTTCCGACCCTACTGCTGAGCAGCCGGCTGCGCAGGTGCCGGTGGCTCTATGGCTGGCACTTCATCGTCGTACGGCTCCAGTGTCAGCCGCAGGCCGTTACTGGACTTTGCTTCGGTATCCGCGCTTTGGCCGGTAGTGTCGGCCGAGGGTTTGGTGCCGTCGGCAGCTGCGGGTGCCTTGCTTGAGCTGTCCGCTGCCGGCAGCACGACGGTATAGCCTTCCGCGGCTTCGGCGCCAGGGGTGAACAGCCGTTTGAAGAATCCCGGCTTCTCTTCGATGGGGCTGGCTTCCGGGGGCGGGCTGTCGCTGAGGGCGGCCAGCAACTGCGCCGGCGCGGTCGCCTGCTGTGCTTTCCGCAGGCGGCGTGCATCGTCTGCCTGGTCCTTCATGCCGAGGCCCTGGTAGCTCTCGCTCAACAGTTCAAGCGCGCGCAGGGTTGCAGGCGCGCCGGGATACTGCGAAACGATCTGCTCGGCCCGCTTGGCCGCCGCGACCAGCGCGCCACGACGCACGTAGTACTCGACCACGGTCAGCTCGTGCTCGGCAATGCGGTTGCGCAGCGCGACCATGCGCTGGCGACCGTCGCCGACATAACGGCTGTCCGGATACTTCTGAACCAGCAGGGCGAAATCATCGAAGGCGCGCCGCAAGTTGCTGACATCACGTGCGCGGGTATCAAAGCCGAGGCTCGCGGAGAAGCTCTTGTCGCGCTCGGAGTTGATGATGCCCTTCAGATACTGGATGTAGTCGGCATGGGCATGGCGCGGATAATCGCGCAGAAAGCGATCGGCCTCGGTCAGGGCCTCGTCGTACTGGTAGTTGCGCTGCAGCGCATAGACCTTTTCCATCTGCGCCTGCACCGCGTAATCGGTGAACGGGAAGCGCAGCGAGATCTGGTTGTAGCGCTGGACAGCGCCGCCAAAGTCGCTGGAATCGAGGGCTGTGCGCGCAAGCCGGTACAATTCACCCGCCTGCAGGCGCTGTTCGCGCGCCGAATTCTGTTCCGGCTTGAACGGATTGTTCGGCGCCGGCCGATTAGGATCGGTACTGCACGCGCAAAGGCTAGCGACGAGCGCCGCGACGGCGAGGAATCTGAGAGTCATTTGATGCCAACTTTTTTTGAAGCGCCGAGTATAGCTGATGGCCATTGAGGTCCAGGAAGATGACCTGCAGTTGAGCGCCGAGGTTCCCGAGGCTTATGCCGGGCTGCGGCTGGATCAGGCCTGTGCGCGGTTGTTCGACGCCTACTCGCGTGCGCGGCTGCAGACCTGGATCGAGGGTGGCCGCCTGTTGCTCAACGGTGAGCCGCAGCTGCGTACCCGGCATCCGGTGGCGGCCGGAGACCAGCTCGTGCTCGATACCGAGGCCGAGGAAGATACGCGGGTCGAGGCCCAGGATCTGCCGCTGTCAGTGGTCTACGCCGACCGCGACCTCGCCATTATCGACAAGCCGGCGGGCCTGACTGTGCATCCGGGGGCGGGGCAGCGTGCCAGCACCCTGCAGAACGCGCTGCTATTTCACTTTCCGCGGTCGGCAGCGGTGCCGCGTGCCGGCATCGTCCACCGTCTGGACAAGGACACGTCCGGCCTGCTGGTGGTGGCGCTGAATCTGAAGGCGCATGCCCATCTGGTGGCCGAACTCGCGCGTCGCGAGATTCGCCGTGAATACGATGCCCTGGTTCA
Source organism: Solimonas sp. (assembly GCA_041635075.1). Taxonomy (GTDB): domain Bacteria; phylum Pseudomonadota; class Gammaproteobacteria; order Nevskiales; family Nevskiaceae; genus Solimonas. The sequence continues at coordinate 2,877 of JBFJKG010000005.1, read as the reverse complement.
GGGGCAGCTGATTGCCGGCGCGACGATCGACGCTCCCATAGGGCGTCATCCGCGCGAGCGCCTGAAGATGGCGGTAGTCGCTGATGGCCGCGAGGCGGTTACCCACTATCGTGTACAGGAGCGCTACGAGCAGCACAGCTGGTTGCGGGTGAAATTGGAAACCGGACGCACGCACCAGATCAGGGTGCACTTGGCGCATGTCCGTCATCCCATCATCGGCGACTCGGTTTATGGAGGGTCGGTGCGCTGTGCCGGCATGCCCGATGCATTGCGCACCGCCTTGAAGACCTTCCCGAGGCAGGCGCTGCATGCGCGCGAGCTGGAGCTGACGCATCCGCGCAGCGGCAAGCGCCTGAGCTGGGTTGCCGAGCCGCCGCTGGACATGCAGGCGCTGGCCGCCGGATTGCGTGCGCATGCGCGCACCATCACCGGCTGATGTGGACCGAGGCGGACTGGCCGACCCCGCCCGGGGTACGCGCGGTGCAGACCCTGCGTGCCGGAGGTGTCAGCCTGCCGCCCTACGACAGTCTCAACCTGGGCGACCATTGCGGAGATACGACGAGCGCCGTGACCGAGAACCGCCGCCGTCTGCGTGAGCAGCTGAGCCTGCCTTCGGAGCCGGCGTGGCTGCAGCAGGTACACGGAACCGGGGTGGCGAAGCTGCCGACGGCGGGCCCTCAGACGCAGGCTGACGCCAGTTGGACGAGCGATGCCGGTGTGGTCTGCGCCGTGCTGACGGCCGACTGCCTGCCGGTGCTGCTGGCCTCTCGGGATGGTGCGGTGGTCGCCGCGGTACATGCGGGCTGGCGCGGGCTGGCGGCCGGTGTCCTCGAAGCCGCCCTCGCGGCGCTGCCGGCTGATCCGGCGCGGTTGCAAGCCTGGTTGGGGGCAGCCATCGGGCCGCAGGCCTTTGAAGTGGGTGACGAGGTGCGGGCTGCGTTCGTTGACTCGGCGCCGGAGTGTGCGGCCGCTTTCCGCAGCAGTCGACCGCATCATTGGTACGCGGATCTCTATGCGCTGGCCCGGTTACGCTTGCAGCGATACGGAGTCAATCAGATTTATGGCGGTGGGGGCTGCACCTATACCGAGCCTCAGCGCTATTATTCGTACCGACGTGATCAGCGATGTGGGCGCATGGCGGCGTTGATTTGGCGCGAACGCGTGGTGAGTTGAGCATTTGCGGCAAATCGGCGCTTGGAAAGTCGTTACTGCCTTGCGCCACAGTGACTCGTCTGTTACAAAATTCGAATGCATACGCTCGCTTGCGCAATTGAATGCGCAAATCGGGTGAAAGCACACTAGAAGGGTTATTAAGCCCCATGTCGTGATGGAGGAGGCTCGCGCAGTCAGACGGACGGGAATCGTCCTGGCTGGGTTGGCGTTGGCACCTCCGGCGTCGTCGGGTCCGGCTGCTGCGCAGCCGTAATGCGAACTGGAGGGTGGGGATGACACAGTCAAATTGGCGGCACATGCGGGGGTTGGGGCGGAATCTGCTCGTCGCTACTGCCGTGGGCTATGGCGGCGCAGCCGTAGCACTGGATTTTGATATCGGCGGCACGAATTTCCGCTTGGACAACCTGGTGACGATCGGCGCCACGTTCCGCATGCAGGAGCGTGACGATTCGTTGGTAGGCAAGTCAACGCTCAACCCAGGCATCTGCGTGAGCCGCGTGGGTGATGACGGGGTATCGGGTCCGAACCCGGACCGTGATGCCAACAGCTTCATGGGCAACACCTGTAACCCCAGCCGCGCCGATACCAGCGGCCAAGGCTATGCGAGCGCCAACGACTTCTTTGTCGCGCAACCGGGCTCATTCAGCCCCAACGGCGACAACGGCAACCTGAACTTTGATCGGTACGACATCGTGCAGGCGACGGCCAAGCTCACGACCGACTTCAATACCGAGCTGTTCGGCTTCAACATCTTCGCGCGCATGCTGTATTTCTTCGACAACGTCTACACGGATCTGGACGAACGTCATCCGGATACGACGCTGCAGGCGGCGCGCTCGCAGTACCCGGACAAGGCGCGTGATGCCAACGGCACGGATTTCCGCTTCCTGGACTTCTTCATCAGCCGTACCTTCGAGGTCGGCGAGCGTGCTGTCAGCTTCAAGGCCGGCAAGCAGGTGCTGAACTGGGGTGAGAGCGCGTTCCTGGCGTTGAACAGCCTCAACACGATCAACGCGCCGAATCAGATCCTGTTGCGTTTCCCGGGCTCGGACATCAAGGAAGTGTTCCAGCCGCAGGGCATGGTGACGCTCAATGCCGATATCTTCGACGGTGTAGGACTTGAGCTGTTCTACCAGTATGAGTGGAGACCGATCATCGTTGATCCGGTGGGCAGCTTCTTCTCGATCTCGGACACCTTGGGTGATGGCGGTACCTACGCCATGGCCTCGTTCTCCAAGGCCCCGGAAGATCCGGATGAGCTGTATCAGCCCTGGCGCAACCCGGAAGATCCGGCGGCGGTGCTCGGCTCGCGCTCTGACCGCACGTTCATACGCAACAAAGATGAGGAGGCGAAGCGGCGAGCGGACGACGGTGGGCAGTATGGCGCCGCGCTGAAGTTCTTCCTGCCGGACCTCAACAACGGTACGGAAATCGGCCTGTACGCAGCCAACTATCATTCGCGCGTGCCGAGCGTCTCAGCCATCGCCGCCGATGCTGCTTGTATTCCGAATCAGAATGCGATCGGTCAGTTGCCCGTTATAGGTGGGCCGCTTGGTGCGATTCTGGGTGGCCTGCCGACGCAGGCAGCGCTCAATATCGTTGCGTTGCTGAATGAGTGCGGCGTGCCACCGGAGAACTTCTTGGTGGCGGCCGGTCTCGGGGGCGAGTTGGCGCCGTCCACCGCTGAGCGCGATCCCCTGCCCG
>JBFJKG010000004.1:0-18483 GCA_041635075.1 Solimonas sp. | reverse complement strand
CGTAGTCGGTATTCCGGCGCGGGTGGTGCAGGAGGCCGCCGAACCGTCCGCGGCCGTTGCCGCTGTCGCCAGGAAGATGGGCTTTGATGCGTACGGCCTGTCGCGCGACATGCCGGATCCGGTCGCCAACGCGATCTCCACGATGTTCGATCACGTGCATCGCATGGATGAACAGCTGGTCAAGGTTTGCCGGCTGCTGCACCAGATGGATTCGCGCATGCCGGAGTTGGAGCTCTCCAAGCTGGAGCTGCCGGACTTCTGCAAGGAGCAGGGGCCTGCGCTGGACTCGCTGGCCAGTAACCGCCTGCGGCCGGCAGAGCACGAGTAGAGGCGCGCCGTGCCGGTCTATCTTGACCATAACGCGACCACGCAGCTGGACCCGCGTGTGCTCGACGCGATGCTGCCCTACCTGAAGGGCCCCTACGGCAATGCCAGCTCGTTGCATCGCTATGGTCGCGCGGCGCGCGATGCCGTCGAGGGCGCGCGGGCGCAGGTGGCCGCTTTGGTAGGTGCCGACTTTGCTCAGGTGCTGTGGACTTCCGGTGGCACTGAATCCAATAACCTGGCGCTCAAGGGGGTAGCCGCCGCGGCGCCCACCACTCGGGTGCTGTACGGCATTACCGAGCATCCGGCGGTGATGGAGGCGGCCGAAGCGCTGCGTGCCAGCGGCTGGGGTGTGGAGGCCGTGGCGGTCGACGGTCAGGGGCTGATTGACTGGCCGGCGTTCACGCAGCAGTTAGAGGCGGGGCCCCTGCGTCTGGTGGCGCTTATGCGGGCCAATAACGAAACCGGGGTAATTCAGGATATTGCGCGCGCAGCGGCGCTGGTGCACCGCGCCGGGGCCTGGTTGCATGTGGATGCGGTACAGGCAGCTGGCAAGATTCCGGTTGATTTCGTCGGGCTGGGCGCAGATCTGATGAGTCTTTCGAGCCACAAGATCTATGGCCCCAAAGGTGTCGGCGCCCTGATCTTTACCAGTGAGGTTGACATCGAGCCCCTGCACCACGGCGGCGCCCAGGAGCGCGGGCTGCGCGGGGGCACCGAGAACGTGGCCAGCATCGTCGGATTTGGTGTCGCTGCCGAGATTGCCCTGCGCGAGTTGGAGGCGCGGGCGCTGCATGTGAGCACGCTACGGGATCGTCTGAGCGCGGGACTGCGCGCACTGCCCGCGATTCACATTTTTGGTGACGGGGCCGAGCGCTTACCCAATACGCTGCAGTTTGCGGTAAGCGGTTACGACGGCGAGGCTTTGCTGATGCAGCTGGACCGCAAGGGCTTCGCCGTCTCCAGCGGCTCGGCGTGTGCCAGTGGCAAGGGCGAGCCCAGTCATGTGCTGCTGGGAATGGGCATCAGCCGCGAGATTGCCAAGGGCGCGGTGCGTGTCAGCCTCGGCAAGGACAATACAGCAGAAGACATCGATCGCTTTGTCGAGGCCCTGCGGCCGTTCGCCGGTCAGCGCGCAGCATGATTTATCTGGACCACGCTGCGACTACGCCGCTGGACCCGCGTGTGCGCGAGGCCATGCTGCCGTGGCTGGGCAGCGAGGATGGCTACGGCAATCCGGCCTCCGAACACGCGCTGGGGCTTAGCGCCCGGCGCGCGGTGGAGCAGGCCCGTGCCGAGGTCGCTGCGCTGATTGGCGCCACAGCCGAGGAGGTGGTGTGGACCTCGGGGGCCACTGAATCCAACAACCTCGCGATCAAGGGTGCGCTGGAGTTTCGTGGCCAGACACAGGCACATATCGTGACCAGCCGTATCGAGCACAAGGCCGTGCTCGATACCTGCCGCTATCTGGAAACGCGCGGCGCGCGGGTCAGCTACCTGAATCCTGACGCCGACGGCCGCATCGACAGCCAGGCCGTGCTGGCCGCGCTGCAGCCGGACACGGTCCTGGTGTCGTTGATGTGGGTCAACAACGAAACCGGCGTCATCAACCCGATTGAAGCCTTGGCGCCGGCACTACGCGCACGCGGCATCCTGTTTCATGTGGACGCGGTGCAGGCGGCGGGCCGAGTGCCGGTTGATCTGGCTCAGGTGCCGGTTGACCTGCTGTCCCTGTCGGCGCACAAGATTTACGGCCCCAAGGGCGCCGGTGCGCTGTTTGTGCGCAAACGCCCACGCGCGCGTCTGGCACCGCAACTGCATGGCGGTGGGCATGAGCAGGGCATGCGGTCCGGCACCTTGGCCACGCACCAGCTGGTGGGGATGGGGGAGGCCTGCCGCCTGGCCCTGGCGCTATTGCCCGCCGAGGCAGCAAGGCTTCGCGAGCTGCGGGACCACCTGTGGGCGCGCCTCAGCGAGCTGCCGCGGATCTACCGCAATGGTGCCGCCGAGCACACCGTGGCGCCGCTGCTCAATGTCAGCTTTGAAGGGGCGGAGGGCGAGTCGTTACGCGCGATGCTGCCGGCATTGGCGGTGTCCAGCGGATCCGCCTGCTCGTCGGCCACGCGCGAGCCGTCCTATGTGCTGCGTGCGCTGGGTCGCAATGATGAACTTGCCGGCTCCTCGCTACGCTTCTCGCTGGGTCGCGGTACGCGGGTCGAGCAGATCGACGCGGCGGCCGATCAGGTCATAGCCGCCGTACGCTTCCTGCGCGACCTTTCGCCCAACTGGGTGCCGGCATGAGCGCGCTGGCCAATGTTCACGGGTATCCAGCGCCGGTATGGGCTCGCTTTCTGGCGCCGGACTGCGGTGGTCGGCTGAGCGGCGGTGATGTGGTGCAGGTCGAGGCCGGCAGCCCGGCAGCGCATGCTCTGCTGCGATTGAGCGTGAAGCTGGCGGACGGGCGTGTGCGTCAGGCGCGGTTTCAGGCCTACGGCTGTCCCGTGGCGATTGCTGTCGGCCAGTGGCTGGCAGAACGTTTGCAGCAGTCGCGACCGTTCGTGCCGCCAACCGCTGCGGAGATCCGCGCAGCGCTTGAAATACCCGAGGACAAGGCCCATTGTGCACTCTTGGGTGAAGATGTTGCCCTTGCCTTGTTGCCGCATTTGAAGTCGTCGCCATGAACATCCAGTTGACCGAACCGGCCGCGCGCCGCATCCAGCATCAGCTCCGCCAGCGAGGCGCTGGCGTCGGGCTGCGTGTCGGGGTCAAGAAGTCCGGTTGTTCGGGCTACGCCTACACGCTGGATTACGCCGACGCCGCCGAGCCCCAGGACGCGGTGTTTGAGCAGTTTGGTGCGACCGTGGTGGTGCGCCGCGAGCATTTGCCGCTGCTGGAGGGCTTGGTACTCGACTTCCAGAAGCAGGGGCTTAATGAGTCCTTCAAGTTTCTGAACCCACAAGCCAAGGCGCATTGCGGCTGCGGAGAGAGCTTCACCGTCTGAAACGGTGGGCGGCGTCGCGGACTAAATTGCCGCGATGCAGCAGCGGCGGCTACAATTAGTTGTTTTCATTAGCCCTTAATCCCCTCGGGAATCGCCATTACGGTCGTTGCCTGCGTCGGGGCGGGGTTCTTTTCCGTTTGCTTTGAAGGAGTTTGCTGTGTCGGTCGAACGTACCCTGTCTATTATCAAGCCTGATGCCGTTGCCAAGAATCTGATCGGCGAGGTCATCGCCCGTCTCGAGAAGGCTGGCTTGAAGATCATCGCTGCACGCATGACGCACCTGACGAAGGGTGAAGCCGAGGGCTTCTACGCCGTTCACAGCGCGCGCCCGTTTTTTCCGGATCTGGTGCAGTTCATGACCAGCGGTCCGGTCGTGGTCATGGCGCTGGAAGGCGTTGACGCCGTTGCCAAGTATCGCGAGATCATGGGCGCCACCGATCCGAAGAAGGCCGCTCCGGGCACGATTCGCGCGGACTTCGCCGATAGCATCGACGAGAACGCCGTGCATGGTTCCGACAGCCAGGAAAACGCGAAGATCGAGATCTCGTACTTCTTCCGCGCCACCGAACTGTGCCCGCGTACGCGCTAAACGTGTAGCCAAGCCGACACGCACCCACCGAGATGCAAGCCGCCATTCCACCCAACGCTGAGCAGCCGGCGCCCGAAGGCGCCGGCATCTCCGCGAGCGCGGGGGCGGCAGTCAACCTGTTCGGCCTGGATCGCGAGCAGCTCAGGGCGGTGTTTGCCGCGCGTGGCGAGAAGCCTTACCGCGCCGACCAGATCATGCAGTGGATCTACCGGCGCGGTAAGAGTTCCTTTGACGAGATGTCCAACATCTCCAAGGACCTGCGGGTCAAGCTCGCGCAGTGGTTCGAGATCCGTACGCCTGAACTGGTCACCGAACAGGTATCGCAGGACGGCACCCGCAAATGGGTGCTGCGACTGGATGGCGGAAACGCCATCGAGACCGTCTACATTCCGGAGGAGGGGCGCGCGACGCTGTGCATCTCCTCCCAGGTCGGCTGCGCGATGGACTGCTCCTTTTGCTCCACCGCGCAGCAGGGCCTCAATCGCAATATGACCACGGCCGAGATCGTGGCTCAGGTGTGGTTTGCAGCGCGCACGCTGGGGGGAGACTTCCAGAACGAGCGCGTGATTTCCAATATCGTGTTCATGGGCATGGGCGAGCCCCTGGCCAATTACGGCGCGGTGCTGCCGGCCATCCGCATCCTGCTCGACGACTTTGGCTTCGGCCTTTCCAAGCGCCGGGTCACAGTCTCCACCTCGGGTCTGGTGCCGTTCATGGATCGACTGCGGGTTGATGTCGACACCGCACTCGCGGTTTCATTGCATGCACCGAATGACGAGCTGCGCAATCAGCTGGTGCCGATCAACCGCAAGTATCCGATCGCCGATCTGCTGGCGGCATGTCGGCGCTATACCGCAGACAAGGATCGCAAGGCGCATATCGTCTACGAATACGTGATGCTCGATGGGGTCAATGATCACCCCGAGCATGCGCGTGAACTGGCCAAGCTGCTCGGTGGCATGTCAGCCAAGGTCAACCTGATTCCATTCAACCCGTTTCCGCAGACGCAGTATCGGCGGTCCAAGCCGGAGACAATCCAGGCCTTCGCCAAGATACTGCGCGACAAGGGCGTGCTGTCGATGACCCGCAAGACCCGCGGCGATGACATCGATGCGGCCTGCGGGCAGCTGGTCGGCAAGGTGCAGTCCCGCCAGAAGAATCGACTCAGCGGCATTCCGGTGAGAGTGCAATGAAGCGCGCCATTGGGACCAGCCTGCTCGTGCTGACGCTGCTGCTTGGCGGCTGCGCTTCGCAGATGAGCAAGTCGGCCTCGATGGAGGCGGCACGCCTCAACACTCGGGTCGGCGTCGATTACGCGCAGAAAGGACAGTACGCAGCCGCGCTGGATCGCCTGAAGAAGGCGGTCCGACAGGACGAAAGCTACGCACCCGCACACGGTGCGCTGGCCTACGTGTATCAGGCAGTGGTAGATCCGGTTCGGGCCGAGCGTCACTATCGGCGTGCGTTGGCGCTGGACGGCGACGATGCCTCCGTCAAGAACAACTACGGCGTGTTCCTGTGCTCGCAGAAGCGGGGCGACGAGGCGCTGCGCTACTTTGCGGAGGCCGCCAAGAGCCGCAACTACGCAACGCCGGCAGCGGCCTGGGCCAACGCCGGGATCTGCCTGCGTGACAGCGATCCGGTCAAGGCCGAACAGTATTTCCGCGAGGCGCTGAAGATTGATCCGCAGTCGGCACAAGCACTTGAGCAGATGGCGATCCTCAGTTTCAAGGACCAGAATTTCATGAGCGCGCGCGCTTTTCTCGAGCGCTACGATCTCGCGCAGCGGGCCACGGCCGAGCTGCTGTACATCGCCTATCGCACCGAAACGCAATTGGGTGATGCCGCCGCTGCACAGCGGTATGCGGTACGCCTGGTCAAAGAATTCCCGCGGTCTGCAGAGGCCGCTTCCCTGAACCTTCACACGCCATGAGCCAAGAGAACCCGGACCCCGGTATTTCGCCGACTGTCGCCACCGAAAGCTCGACAGTACTGGTGCCGCCGGCACCGCCAGCCCCAAGCCCAGGGGCAATGATCCGCGAAGCGCGCGAGCAGCTGCGCTGGTCGCTGGACGATCTCGCTGGCCAGACCAAGCTGGCGCGGCACGCGCTCGAGGCGCTTGAGCGTGATGATTACGGCGCTCTGCTTGAGCCGGTCTACGTGCGCGGCTATTACCGCAAATGCGCCAAGGTTCTGGGGTTGGACGAACAGACCATGATCAGCGCCTACGAGGCGCGGGTGGCACCAAAAACACAGCTGCCGCCCACCAAGCTGCGGCTGGCCTCGGGAACCGAGCTGGGGTCCACCAGCCGCCTGCCGGTGTCGCTGGCCATCGGCGCTGCTGTGCTCGGCGTGGTGGCTACCGCCTTTATCTGGCTGGCGCGTGCGCCGATGGCGGAACCGAATGCGACGACAACCACGACGATCGAGGCGCCGGCGACCAGCATCGGCGAGCCGTTGACCGCCGAAGCGCCCGCCGCCGATGGCGCCACCGCCGAACAGGATTCGCAGGCGCCGGGCGCCGCATCGGTGCCGGTGGACGAGGCTTCCCCAGCGGCTGCGACCGTAGATGCGGCGGCAACCCCGTCGGCAGCAGCGGGTTCCGGCGTCGCGCAACTGCAGTTCGCGGGAGAATCCTGGGTGCGCGTCGACGATGCGTCCGGCAAGACCCTGCTGAACGGGCTGATGAGCGCGGGCGCCGTGCGCAGCGTCACCGGTGCGGTGCCACTCAGCGTGTTTCTGGGCAAGGCTTCCGAAGTGACCGTGCAGTTTGACGGGCAGTCCATCGACACCACGCCGTTCCGCCGCGACAACGCGACGGCGCGGTTCACCCTGCCGCTGGCGGCCAACTAAGCCACGAGCGTCGAGGACGGTGCCGCCATGGCCATGACCAGCCACCATCTGATCCAGCGCCGACTGTCGCGGGCGATCCGGGTCGGTCGCGTCACCGTGGGTGGCGGCGCGCCGGTGGCGGTGCAGACGATGACCAACACCGACACCGAGGATGTGACTGCCACGGTGGCCCAGGTGCGGGCTGCGGTGAAGGCCGGCGCCGATATCGTGCGCATATCGGTCCCCACGCTGGCGGCAGCCGAGGCCTTCGGCAAGATCAAGAAGGAAGTCGGATACGTTCCGCTGGTCGCCGACATCCACTTCAACTATCGCTGCGCGCTGGCGGCGGCCGAGGCCGGCGCTGACTGCCTGCGTATCAATCCCGGCAATATCGGCAATGACCACAAGGTCGGCGAGGTCATCGCCTGCGCCCGCCACCACGGCGTGCCGATCCGCATTGGCGTCAATGCCGGTTCGCTCGAGGGCGATCTTCAGGAGAAGTACGGCGAACCCAATGCCGACGCGCTGGTGGAATCGGCGTTGCGCCACATCGAAATCCTCAAGCGGCACAATTTTGAAGACTTCAAGGTCTCGCTCAAGGCCAGCGAAGTGTTCATGACCGTATTTGCCTACCGCAAGCTGGCTACGCTGATCGACCAGCCGCTACATCTGGGCATTACCGAGGCCGGTGGCCTGCGGTCGGGTGCGGTGAAGTCCTCGATCGGGCTTGGCATGCTGCTGGCCGATGGCATCGGCGACACCATCCGCGTGTCGCTGGCGGCCGATCCGGTGGAAGAGGTCAAGGTCGGCTGGGACATCCTGAAGTCGCTGCATCTGCGTCACCGCGGCATCAATCTGGTGGCCTGTCCTTCGTGCTCGCGGCAGAACTTCGATGTGATCAAGGCGGTTGCCGAACTGGAGACCCGCTTTGACGAGATCGACGAGCCTTTGGATCTGGCGGTGATCGGCTGTGTGGTCAACGGTCCGGGCGAGGCGCGTGAAGCCGCCATCGGCGTCGCCGGCGGCTACCCGAACTCGATCTACGTGGATGGCAAGATTCAGCACAAGGTGCACAACGCCGAACTGGTCGACACGCTGGAGCGCCTGGTGCGTGAGAAAATTGCCGAGCGCCGTGCTGCCAAGGTTGCAGCCGCTGACGGCGCTGCTGCGCCCGCCATCCCTACCTGAATTTCATGGCCAACCTGTTCCAGTCCGTTCGCGGATTCAATGATGTGCTGCCGCCGGATACCGCGCGCTGGCAGCAACTGCATGCGATCGCCGAGCAGGTGTTCGCCGCCTACGGCTATGCCGAGATCAAGCTCCCGCTACTGGAGCACACGGCACTGTTCAAGCGCTCCATCGGCGAAGTTACCGACATCGTCGAGAAGGAGATGTTCAGCTTTCAGGACCGTGAGGGCGACAGCCTGACGCTGCGTCCCGAGGGCACCGCCAGCTGCGTGCGCGCAGGCCTCGAACACGGCCTGCTGCACAACCAGCAGCAGCGTCTGTGGTATGCCGGCCAGATGTTCCGCCATGAGCGACCTCAGGCTGGACGCTACCGGCAGTTTCACCAGTTTGGCGTCGAGGCTTTCGGCATGGCCGGCTACGATGCCGATCTGGAGACGATCGCGCTGTCGGCACGCTTGCTCAGGCGGCTGGGCCTGAATGAAGTGCAGCTGGAGTTGAACTCGCTGGGCGGCACCGACACGCGCGCGCGTTACCGCGCCGCATTGATCGAGTTTCTGCAGCGGAACGAGGCCCGGCTGGACGCCGATTCCAGGCGGCGCATGCTGACCAATCCGTTGCGCGTGCTCGATTCCAAGGTGCCGCAGACCCAGGCCCTGCTGGCTGATGCGCCCAGCATCGCCGATTGCTACGACGATGCGGCGCGTGCGCACATCGATGGGCTGCGACAGGGCCTGGAGGACCTGGGCATCGGCTATACCCTGAATTCGCGTCTGGTCCGTGGGCTCGATTACTACACCAGCACGGTGTTCGAGTGGACGACCACGTCTCTGGGCGCGCAGGGCACGGTGCTGGCCGGCGGTCGCTACGACGGTCTGGTCGAGCAGCTTGGTGGCAGTGCCACCCCAGCCGTCGGCTGGGCCTGCGGTATCGAACGCCTGATTCTGCTGATGAAATCCCAGGGTGTGGCGGCGCCGGACAGCGCCCCGCATGCCTACTTCTGCTGGCTGGGCGAGGCCGCCGGCCGTGTAGCGCGCCAGCAGGCCGAAGCGCTGCGCAATCAGCTACCGGGCATGCGCCTCGTGGTACACGCCGGGGGTGGCAAGCTGGCAGCACAACTCAAGCGCGCCGACCGCTGCGGCGCAGCCCTGGCCCTGGTTCTGGGCGAAGATGAACAGGCAAGGGGCGGCGTTCAAGTAAAATCCCTGCGCCAAACCGAATCCGAGGCGCCCGGAGCTGCAGCCTTTGTGAACTGGCAGGAACTGCCGGCCCGGCTTGCGGGTCTGCTCCCTCACACTCATTAACCTTTAGAGCATCCAAAAGTGACCGCGCATTTCGACGAAGAAGCTCAAGCCGAACAGCTCAAGCAGTGGTGGAAAGACAACTGGATGGCACTGGCCGCAGGCCTGGTGCTGGGTATCGGCGCGATTTTCGGGTGGGAAGGCTGGAAGTCGTATCAGGAGCAACGCGCCGGTCAGGCCTCGCAGATGTTCGAGGAGCTGAAGACCGCGCTGGCCGAATCCAAGACCGAGGAGGCCGTGAAGCTGGGTGACGCGCTGGCCCGCGAACACGCCGACACGCCGTATGCCGCCGGCGCGGCGTTGTTCCTTGCCGCCGAAGCGGTGCGCGCAAACGATTTTGACCAGGCATTGAGCCGGCTGCAGTGGGCCACGCAGTACAGCAAGGACGAAGGCCTGCGTCAGGTGGCGCGCCTGCGTCAGGCGCGTGTGCTGTGGCAACAGGACAAGGCGGACGCCGCCCTCAAGTTGCTCGAAGGCGATAACGGCGGCTTCGAAGCCATGGCCGAGGAGCTGCGTGGCGACATCCGGCTCGCGCAGGGTGATCGCGCAGCCGCGCGCGCCGCCTACGAGAAGGCGCTGGCAGCGGTCAGCGATGAGGACCCCGCTACGCGCACCAGCCTGCAGCGCAAGCTGGAAGACCTGACCGACGTGGTGCAATCATGAACACCGGCCTCCGCAGTGCGCGACACCTACTGATCCTGTTCACCGGCATAGCACTGCTGGCGGCCTGTTCCAGCGACAAGAACGTTCGCAAGCCCAGCGAACTCAAGGACATCACCAATTCCGAGCTGAGCGTCCGCAAGGTTTGGAGCGCGAACGCCGGCAAGGGCAGCGGCCGCTACTACGGCAGCCTGGGTATCGCGCTGGCGGCAGATGCACTGTTCGCGGCGGATGTGCGCGGCCGCGTGTTTGCGTTCAATCCGAACACCGGTGCCGCGATCTGGCAGGCGGAAACCGACACCCGCATGATTTCCGGCCCGACGCTATCGGGGGCTGCGGTGCTCGCAGGCACAATGGACGGTGAGGTGGTCGCGCTCAAGCGCGCCGATGGTGCTGCGCTGTGGCGTTCAGGCATTTCCAGCGAAGTGCTGGCGCCGCCGGTGGGCGACGGCGATGTGGTTGTTGCCCGTGCCGGTGATGGCTACAGCTACGGCCTGTCCGCGGTCAGCGGCAAGCGGCTGTGGACCTACATGGCCAGCGTGCCCAATCTGACCCTGCGCGGGCAGGCGGCTCCGGTCATTTCCGGCAGCCGCGTGTTTCTGGGGTTGGACAACGGCCGTCTTGCTGCGGTGAACCTGAGCGATGGCCAGCCGGCCTGGGAGCAGGTGGTGGCCACGGCCAGCGGCCGCAATGAGCTGGAGCGTCTGATCGATGTCGATGGCGCGCTGTATGCCGATGGCCCCGAAGTGTTCGCGGTCAGCTACGGCGGTGAACTGGTGTGCTTTGATGGCGCCACCGGGCAGGCGCTGTGGCGGCGTCCGGTCAAGAGCTATACCGGCATCGCCCGCGCCGGAGCCTTCGTGATCGTGACCGATGATGAAGGCGTGGTCTGGGCGCTGGATGCGCACAGCGGAGCCGCTGCCTGGAAGAACGAAGACCTGAAGTATCGCCGGCTGTCACCGCCGGGGGTGCTGCGTGATTTCATCGCCGTCGGCGATCTGGACGGCTATGTGCACTGGCTGGACCCCAAGGACGGCCGTGTCGTCGCGCGGGTTCGCGCCGGCCGTGACCCGATACAGGCCGCACCCGTAGCCAGCGACCAACTGCTTTACGTTCTCAACACCGCGGGTCACATCACCGCGCTGAGCATCAAATAACAGGATTTTCCTGAACAAGGCGGGCTTAAACGCCCGCCTTTTTTGTTTCCGGCCAGGCCGACGCAGAATACGCCATGCAACAGAATATGCCCGTGATTGTTTTGGTGGGACGGCCGAACGTCGGCAAGTCCACGCTGTTCAATCGTCTGACCGGGACGCGCAACGCGCTGGTGGCCGATCTGCCGGGTCTGACCCGTGATCGGCAGTACGGCACTGCGCGGTTTGAAGAGCACTCCTTTGTCGTGGTCGATACCGGCGGCCTGATGCCTCAGGCCTCCAATCCGCTGGCCGTGCTGGCGGAAGAGCAGGCGCAGCTGGCGCTGTCCGAGGCAGACCACATCCTGTTCCTGGTGGACGTGGAGCAGGGCCGCACCGGCGCCGATGACGCCATTGCCCGCCAACTGCGCAAGCTCGGCAAGCCGATCACCCTGGTCGTCAACAAGTCGGAAGGGCGCCAGCACGTACACGCGGCGGCGGACTTCTTTGCGCTCGGCTTTGGCGAGCCGGAGACAATTTCCGCGCAGCACGGCCACGGCGTGGCCAAGCTGCTGAAGCAGGCGCTGAAGGATCTGCCGCCCACCGAACCGGAAGCGCTGGAAGACGATGGCCGTATCCGCGTCGCCATCGTCGGCCGCCCCAACGTCGGCAAGTCCACCCTGGTCAATCGCCTGCTGGGCGAGGAGCGCGTGCTGGCGGCCGATGTGCCGGGAACCACGCGTGATGCCATCTATGTGCCCTTCGAGTACGACGGCCAGTCCTACATGCTGATGGATACGGCCGGCATCCGTCGCAAGGCGCGGGTCTGGGAGGCGGTGGAGAAGTTTTCCATCGTCAAGACGCTGGAGGCGATCGAGCGTGCGCATGTGGTGGTTGCGGTCGTTGACGCCCACGCCGACATCGGCGAACAGGATGCGCGCCTGATGGGCCTGGTCGCGCAGTACGGTCGTGCGCTGGTGATCGCCGTCAACAAGTGGGATGGTCTTGATGATCATGCCCGTGAGCAGGTGCGCTATCAGGTTTCGTTGAAGTTGCCGTTTCTGGATTACGCACCGCTGCACTTCATCTCCGCACGCCACGGCACGGCCGTCGGCGTGGTGATGCAGGATGTGCGCGAAGCCTACGAGGCAACGATGCGTACCCTGCCGACCCCCGATCTCACGCGTGAGCTGGAAGCGGCTGTGGAAGCGCATCCGCCGCCGGCGGTACTGGGCCGCCGCATCAAGCTGCGCTATGCGCACCAGGGCGGGCGCAACCCGCCGGCCGTGGTCATACACGGCAACCAGACCGACAAGCTGCCGGCCAGCTACAAGCGCTATCTGGCCAACCGTTTCCGCGATGTCTTCAAGCTCAAGGGCGTGCCGCTGCTGCTGTCGTTCAAGACCGGCGACAACCCGTTCAAGGGCAAGAAGAATGAACTCACCGGCCGCCAGATCAAGAAGAAGCGCCGCCTGATGGCGCGGGTCAAGAAGCGCTAAGGCGCTTTGGCGCGCCGGTCGGCGCTGACCTGGCGGATGCGTTCCGCCGGGAACCGCAACTGGGTCAGCAGGTAGTCCTTGAAGGGCGCGGCGTAATCCTGCCTGGCAATGGCGTGTTCCATGCACAGCAGCCAGGCATCGCGCTCGGGCGTGTCGATGCTCAGGTGCTGATGGAACGCTGGAATGCTGATGCCGCCGTAATGTTCGGCATACAGCCGTGGGCCCCCCAGCCAGCCGCTGAGGAAATAGCTGAGCTTGCGCCGTGACTCGGTGAGGTCGGCCGGATGCATGTCGCGGATGCGGCGCGCGGCCGGCAGTTGCTCCATCAGCGCGTAGAAGTCATCGACCAGGCGCGTGATGCCCGCCAGCGCCCCCGCCGCGCGATAGGACGCATCGCCAATGCCGTATCCGTGCGGGTTCACCGCGTGCCGCTCCGGCGGCCTAGAACAGCGCGCAGCCGGCGATCACCAGCAGGCCCAGCTTGGCAATCAGGCCCACCCCAAACGCTGCGCTGCGTGCCGTGCGCAGGTCGAAGTAATAGCAGGTCATGTGCGCGGCGCGCGCGGCCGTGAACAGCCAGACACCGTAGCCGGTCCACTTCGCATCGGCCCCTGACAGCAGGCACAGCAGCGTGACCAGCAGGAACAGCCCCAGGCCTTCATAGGTGTTGCCGTAGGCTCGGTTGGCGCGGAAGAAGAAATCGCCATGGCCCGCGGTGACCGGCATGCCCGGCACATGTTTGGCGCGGATCATCGCCACATCCACCATGAGGAACTGGATGACGATCAGCACGGCCAATGCAAACAGGCCGAGCAGACTGAAGTGGTACGGCAGCATGAGTGCCTGCATAAAGAGTCCTGTCGTGAGGTGCGTGCGAGTTTAGTCGCCGAAGGTCATCAGTTGTTGATAGGTGGGCCGGTTGACCCAATGCATGGACAGCGTGGCCAGCGGCAGGAAGCGTATACGTTCCAGCGTGGCATTGGTGGTCCACGCGGCCGGATCACTGCCCTGGGACTGCTCCACGCTATCAATGGCGCTGCCCAGTGAGGCCCACAGGCGACTGCTGCATTCGGCCAGCGTAGCGGCGCTGTCCGGGTCGGCGCCGCAATACACCTGCGAGGTCGGCGTCTTGATCGGGTCGCCCAGTACCTGCGACAGATCGGTCCACACGAAGCCGTACCAGCCGTCCTGATAGGCGCTGCCGGTGGGGCCGGGCGCGTTGTCAAGGCCGGTAGGGATGCGCGAGTAGTCGCCAAGCACCGGGTTGAAGACGGCCTCCACCAGGGGCGCCCACCATGCATCCATGACCGCGATCGCGGCACCGTCGTCGTAGTTCCCATCCTGGTCGCCATCGCGCCGCAGTGCGTGATTGGCGATCCATTGTTCCATCAGGGTGACGACGGCGGCTTCGCGCTCGGACGGTGCGGGTGTGGCCTTCAGTACCCGCAGCACCACTGGCAGCACATGACTGCCGCGGAAGTCGGTCAGGCCGGCCTCTTCCATCAGCTGCGTCAGCCGTACCGGCGTAATCGGCTGGGTTTCGGCCACGATCTTGTCTTCCAGCATGTCGGCCCGGTACAGCCCAGACCAGGAGTAGCGCGCATCCGACGCGCCCCAGTCCGGCGCGGGCCGGTTGTTCCAGCTCACCTGGAAACCGCGGGGCGGGTTGATCTCATGCGGATGCTGGGAGGGATCCAGAAAGCCCTTCCAGTCCCAGCGGCCGGTGCCCCACACCGGGAAATCCGGGTCTACTTCCGGCGAGCGGATCGGGAACAGGCCGGCGTGGTGATAGGCGATGTCCCTTTCGTTGACGTACATCCAGTTGGACGTCAGGTTCATCGGCCGGAATATTTCCAGGAACTGTTCTGCAGTGCGCGCTTCGCCGCGTGCCAGACGCAGCAGCGTCACCGCGCCATCGGCTTCACGCAGGAAGCTGGCGCGCGCGTGCACTACCGCCACGGCCTTGCCGTCCACCGTGCCGCGGCCGGTGACGTTGCCGTGCACGGTGCGCTCGGCGTAGATGTCCGTCAGCTCGGTGCCGGGAATCGCGTCTACCGGCAGCGTGATCGGCAACGCACGTACCAGGCGGCGGTACATCGGCTTGCAGTCGCCGTTGTGCAGGTAGTAACGCGACTGCTCGGTCGCCGGGCGGCCGTCGGGTTCGCACAGCTCCTCGATGAACGTGTCGATCATGTCCGAGCCGCCCGCCGTGGCCGACCATGCGTAGTTGCGCGAACGGCCAATGGTGGGCACGAACGACAGGCCCGGAAAGCCGGCGCCGCGGGCGTCTATGGTCGGGCCGTGCATCTCCAGGTCCACCAGAATCTCCGGACTGAAGTAGGCAGCCTGCGGGCCCGCAATCTGGATCGGATGGCCGTTGGCCGAGCGGCTGCCGGCAATCACCAGCGCATTGCTCATGTGGCCATGCTGTGACAGCGAGAGCGCGCCAAAGCGCGTGTTGAAGTTCAGGCGCTCGAAGCGGATGCGGGATTTCTCGGCCAGCACCGAAAGCTCCTGATGGCGCTTGCGCGCGGCAGCACGCGGCAGCGGCAGTGCGCGCGTGCCCGGAGTATTGCCCGCGCTGCTGGTGAGCAGATCGGTCAGCGTACCGAACAGGCCGCCGATGATGCCCTGCAGGCCGAACTCACCGCTGCCGTAATTCATCACATTGGCGGCAGGGTGCAGCTTGGTTGCATAGCGCTGCATGTACGGGAATGACTTCAGCGTATGTACCGGGCCGTCGCTGTTGTAGCGATTGCGAAAGTCGTCATAGATGCGCCGCCCCTGAGCCTCGCCGAAGTCGGCCACCAGCCCGGCATACACCGCCGCATTGGTCAGTTCGTTGCCGCCATCGGCGCCGAACAGCGCGCGGATCACGTTGGTACAGGCAACGATATCGGCCAGCGTCCAGGTGCCAAGCGAATCGCCATCGGTCTGGGTGATGAAGGCATTGATGCCTGCCACATACTCAACGAATGCGCGGCGCAGCATCGGGCCATCTGGCCCCGCCACCTCCATCGCATGGTCGATCATCTGCAACAACTCGTCTTCGCTGTAGCCGTAGAGCCGGATCATCTCGGCGTCCTGCAGCCAGGCCGGCGCGGTACCGAGCAGATCAAAGGCTTCGGCGCGGCCCAGCACACGCAGCAACTCCAGTATCGGCAGGCGATCTTCGGCGGTCACGTAGCCGGCGCCAAAGAACGCGTCCTCATCCGTGGTGCCGGTAATGATCGGTAGGCCGAAGTCGGCGGTGCGCTGTATCAGCACGCCTTCGCGCGGACTGTACTCGCGGCCATAGGGTGCGTGGTAGAAGCGCGCGTTCTTGAAGTAGCGCGTGGTCAGCTCGTCTTCGGTGAGCGTCGGATAGCCGTAGACCAGATCGTCATAGGCCGCGACTTCCGTCGTGAAATGCTCAAGGTCGGTGCCCGGTGGCGTGATGGTGCCACCGACAATCAGGGTGTCGGTGCCCGGTGGCAGCGGGGCAGGGCCGCCACCGGTGGGCGCGCCGCCATCACCCGGCGGATGGCTGGAGCCGCAGGCCGCCAACAGGACTGCGGCGCAAACCACTGCAATTGCCGTCCGGCAGCGTCGTCGTTGCGTTTTCATGTTCTCCTCCACCGCTGCAGCGAGTTTCAGCGACCCATCATGCCCCTTCTGGCGGGTTTCGCATGATCGGTTTGGGGGAGGGGTAAGGCCGCTTACGTAGGCAGCCGCTCCACCGCAGTCTGCAAGCGCTGCACCGTGCCGGCTACATCGCCGAGCTTGTCGAGACCGAACAGGCCGATGCGGAAAGTCCTGAAGTCGGCGGGTTCATCACACATCAGCGGTACGCCGGCGGCAGTCTGCAGCCCCAGTGCGGCAAGCGCCTTGGAACTGCTGATCTCGGCATTACCGGTATAGGAGACGACCACGCCTGGGGCTTCAAAGCCCGGGGCGGCGACACTGGGATAGCCCTTGCTGGCGAGCAGGGCGCGCACCTGCTGGCCCAGTGCCTGCTGCGACTGACGCACGTTCTCCAGGCCGCGACCTACGGTTTCCTGCATGGCATCCCGCAACCGCAGCAGGCCGTCCGTGGGGACGGTGGCGTGGTAGGCATGGGCGCCGCCTTCATAGGCCTGCATGATCTGCAGCCATTTCTTGAGATCGGCGGCAAAGCTGGTGCTTTGCGTCTGCTCGACGCGGGCCTTGGCTGCTGCGCTGAGCATGATCAGTGCGGCGCAGGGGGTGGCGCTCCAGCCCTTCTGCGGCGCGGAGAGCAGCACGTCGACGCCACAGGCCTTCATGTCGACCCAAATGGCGCCGGACGCCACGCAGTCCAGCACAAACAGGCCGCCGTGCGCGTGCACGGCAGCAGCAATACGCTGCAGATAGTCATCCGGCAGCAGAATGCCGGAGGCGGTCTCGACATGGGGCGCAAACACCAGATCCGGCTTGTCGCGGCGGATGCTGGCTTCAACTTCTTCGATCGGTGGTGGCGTGAACGGCTGCTGCGAGCCGTCGGCGACTGGCCGAGCCTTGAGCACGGTTTCGCGCGCGGGAATGCCGCCCATCTCGAAGATCTGCGACCAACGGTAGCTGAACCAGCCATTGCGAACCACCAGGCAGTGCTGGCCGGTCGCCAGTTGCCGCGCAATGGCTTCCATGCCGAATGAGCCGCCGCCGGGCACCACTGCCACTGCGTCGGCGTTGTAGACCTGCTTCAGCGTCGACGAAATCTCACGCATCGCCTGCTGGAACAGCACGGACATGTGATTGACGGAACGGTCTGAAAACACGACCGAATATTCGAGCAGGCCATCCGGATCGATGGCACTGAAATGGCGGGACATGAGGCGCTCCAGAAAAGTTGCGGGCGAAGCCTGCCACATCGGGGCGCACAAGTGGACCCACCGGCGGCTATGTGCGCCGCTGTGCCGGCCCTGCGGCACCGTTCACTCGTGGAACTGCTTGAGGTACTCGATCAGATCCGCTCGTTGCTGCGGCGTGGTCTCAAACACCACCATCGCGCTATTGGGCAGAAAGCGGCGCGGATTGGCCAGCCAGTAGTCCAGCAGTTCCGGCGTCCAGACAAACCCGGCCTGCTTCAACTCCTCGGAATAGTATGCGTAGCCCTCAGCGCTGCCGGCCTTGCGCCCGAACACTGCCCACAGGCTGGGGCCGTTGTGATGGCCAAAGCCTTTTTCCGGGTAATGGCAGGTGCGGCACTGGCCGAAGATCAACTGGCCACGTGCAGCATCACCCGACAGCGCGGCGTCGCTGGCGGGTTCGGCGGCATCGGCGCTGGCACTGCAGGCCATCAGCAGCAGGCAGATGAGTAGGCGCATGGGCGTCACCCTAGGCGCGACCCGCCGCGTGGCAACCGGCGCGGCGGCCAAAGAACGTGGCGTCACCTATCGACACCCCGCTGGCGATGTAGGGCGCGACCGGCAGGCCGGCGGAGGTGCGGCCCGCAGCATATAGCCCCGGAATCACCTCGCCCCAGGCATCCAGCACCTGCGCGTCGAGAGTGGTATGCAGGCCGCCGAAGGTGTGCGCCGGTGTGAAGGCGTTGGCGGTGCTGAGGTCGTAGGCCTTGAATGGGGGCTGGGTCAGCGGCGCGATGAAGTCCGCCTGCTTGTGGAACAGCGGGTCCTGCCGCTGCTTGGCGTGCAGGTTGTAGTAGTTGACGGTGTGCTGCAGCGCGCCGTTGGGCATTTTGAGCTGCTGTTCCAGTTCGGCGATGGTAGCGGCCTCCGCGGTGACTGGCAGACGAAAGTCGTTCCAGCCATAGGCTATGGGCTGATCCACAATCATCCAGGCGCGGCCATTCTGCTTGTACGCAATGTCATGGCCGACCATGCCGTAGTAGCCATCCTCTGCCGTGAAGCGCAGGCCCTGGGCATTGACCGCCACGCCCTTGAGAATGTTTTCAGGCGGATACATCGGCGTGATTACAAAGCCGTGATGCATGCGCAAGGTG
>JBFJKG010000003.1:0-19305 GCA_041635075.1 Solimonas sp. | reverse complement strand
GACGCCAATCGGCGCCGGCAGGATCAGGTCCGTACCCGGCAGTTCAGCCGAGGCATTGGCGTACACATAGCGCTGCTGCTGACGTGCCGTGTCATGGCCCACGTATGAGATGTATCCCAGCATCTCGGGCGTCATGGTGCCGGGACCGCCGAATATATCCAGCGGCACGCAGCCCGCAGCCGAGGGCGGCGGAGGAACGGTGCTGCCGTCCGGCGCGGTGGTTGGAACGCACTGGTCGATCGGACCCAGCGCGCGTGCGACTCGGCTCATGTCGACCAGTCCGGCCTCGGTCGTCGACAGCGAGCTCTCCGAGTATGCGGCGCCGGCATCCCAGCTCACGAACGTGGAGAACAGATCAAGATTGCCGTCAAACCCGCCGCCTACCCGCATCGTGTTCACTTCCTGCGAGAACGCACGGGGCCCAAGCTCAACCAGGCGGCGCAGCACCGCGCCAGCCTCGACCAAGCCCTGGCCACCGGTGGAGTTGCCGATGTCCTGAGGTGTCGCACCTGGAATGTAGTACGGGCTTTCCGGGTTGGTGAAGTTGTACGGGTTGGTCGAGTCCACGTAAGCCAGACGGAATGGCGCCGGCAGCAGGTCGCCAACACCCAGCGGGGTCTGCGCCAACTGCTGCGAAGACTTGCGGAGGTTGTACAGGAGCTCGGTGGTGAAGCGAATATCGTTGTCGAAGCGATGCGTCGCCTGACCGAAGATGCCGATGCGCTCCTGCGGCGTCAGCAGGTAATTCACTGGCGCATAGTTGTAGGCGTCGACATTCTGGTCAAAGCGCACAAAGCCGCCGTCGCTGCTGCGCCGGGTGAGATCGCAGATCGAGACGCCTGCCGCCAACGGCAGCGGCGGCAGAACCGGCTCGCCACCGGCAAACGGATTCGGCAACGGCTCTGTGGTCGAAGGATCGCCGAGCACGCCATTACCCACATCGGACGTAATGTCGTAGCACGGATTCGCCTGACCGTCGCTCGAGAAACCATTGATGGCGACGCCATTGCTCGGCGTTGGCACGAACAGCGAACGTCCGAACGGCGTGAAGCTGCTACCGCGGCTGTTCTCGGTGCCAAAAGTCGGCAACGAGGAAAGCTCGCGGTCACCCGCGTTCAGCGCACTCTGCTTGACGTAACTGACGTCGAGGAACGTGCTGGTGGCTTCGCCCACGGAGCCCAAGGCGTAGCTGAAGGCTTGCGTCAGACCGCCGCCCTCGTCATAGGCCTGCAGCTGGCCGCGCGCTTCCGCGCCCTGGAAATCGCGACGGGTCTTGATGTTGACCACACCCGCGATCGCATCGGAACCGTAGACGGCCGACGCGCCATCCTTCAGCACTTCAATGCTCTCGATGATCGAGATGGGGATGGTGTTGAGATCGACCGAGTTGGATCGCAGTTGCGAAAGACCGTTGACCCAGCGACGGCCGTTCACCAGCACCAGCACGCGACCGGAACCCAGGTTGCGCAAGTCGATTTCGGTGGAGCCGTCACCACCGTTGTTGAATGCGGTGTTCAGCGCGGCACCTGCCTGCGGCAGGTCCTGCAGAAGATCACCGATTGAGGTCAGGCCACTGCGCTCGATGTCGGCGCGGGTGACAACCAGTACCGGCTGCGCGGTCTCATAGTCAGTGCGTCGGATACGCGAACCCGTCACTTCGATGGACTCAAGCTTGGCCGCAGAGGGCTCAGCCAGCGTCGGTTCGGCCTCGGCTTCGCGCAAGGGCGCGATCTCAATGGTGTCCACCGCTGCGGCCTCCGCAGGGGCGGAGGACTCGCTTGCAGTCGCAGGCGCACTCTCGGATTCAGTGGCGGGTTCGACAGCGGGTTCGGCCGGCGCGTCAGCCTCAGCTGCGGTCCAGGTGTCGGACTCGGCTACTGGCAGCGTGTCATAGGACTCGGAGCTTTCAGCAGACTCCGGCGCTGACTCGTCCCAGCCGTCTTGCGCCTGGGCCGAGACGGGCACAAACGCACAAAACAACACTGCCAGCCCCAGCTGGCGCATGGTTTTCAGACTCATTTCCTGCTCCCTGTTAGCCGCGTCGGTAAACTTGCGCGCCTTTCTGTAGGCTTAATCTTACATTAGGCCAAAAATCAGTGCGACCGGGTTTCCCCCCAGCCTGTCTCAGTTGCGGCATGATGCGACTCAGGACTCTGGGCCCGACGCAGGGGCGCGGAGTGCGGCTTGCACGGGTTCACGCACCTGCGGCCCAAATGCCGCTTACTGCTGCCCCTTTTCACGGCCCTACTTATCAAGGAACCTCATGAGCCTATCCATGTATCAGTTGTCCGTGCCGGTACTTTCCCGCGCGTTGACCAACCTCCGCGCAATTCTCGAGAAAGGGGCCGCTCACGCGGAATCGCGCAAGATCGATCCGGCAGCATTGCTTGGTTTTCGCCTGTATCCCGATATGTTTGCGATGACCCGCCAGGTCCAGATCGCGACCGACATGGCCAAGGGCTGTGCCGCGCGCCTGGCGGGTTTGGAGGTGCCGAAGTACGAAGACAACGAGTCCAGCTTTGCCGAACTGATGGCCCGCATCGACAAGACACTGGCATTCATCGCCAGCTGCAAGGCCGAGCAGATGGAAGGTTCCGAATCCCGCGAGATCGTGCTGAAGACGCCGCGCGGTGAATTGAATTTCAAGGGCTACGAGTATCTGGTGTTCTTCGTGATCCCCAACCTGCACTTCCACTGCACCACGACCTACAACATCCTCAGGCACAACGGCGTCGAGCTCGGCAAGCCGGACTACATCGGCAAACCGTAGCGGCTAATCCGCGTTCAGCAGGCGCGCGACCTCTTCCGAGTGATAGAACGGCTCAAGCTGGCGCCGCAGCAACGGCGCCAGCAGCTTCTTCTTGTGCAAGGCACCTAGCGCCAGCGGCGCGTAGCGCATGCCTTCGGCAATCATCATCTCGCGCGTGATGCCAATGTCATCCAGCAGAGCCGCAAGCGTCTGCTTTCCATACTTCTGAAAGAAGCGATCGACACCGGCCTCGATCATCACGCGATAGTAGGTGGTGGTCCGCAGCGCACGCCAGTACTCATAACCGGTCACAAACACCGATTCGAGCTCCTCACTGGTCAGGTCATCGCGCAAGCTCGACAGTGGCAGTGTCTTCATGCGGGCCCACGCATCAAGCGCGGCCTCACGCAGTGCCTCTCCCTCCATGGTCTTCAGCAGAAACTCGGCACTGCGCCGCGTCATGCCGCCCACGCTGCGACCGATGTATCGGCGCAGACCTTCTTCTATGGACGCCTCCAAGCGCGGGCTCGCCTTGTCCAGAATCGCCTTGCCCAGTGCCAGCGCCGAGCGCGCGCCAGGGATACTGCGCGTGACCGCGTTCTCGGCCACATAACCACGAATGCCGTGGTACAGCAGATCGGACACGAACTCGGCATAGATCGGGCTGCCGAGCACGCCATGGACCAGGCGCTCTCGCAGGTCGCGCAATTCCAGACTCTGGTCAAGGAGGGCGCGAAACTGCTCGTCCGGCAGCACATCCTCAAAGCGGGTCCGTGCATGAATCGGATGGGCGTGCAGATCGGACGCGATCTCGGCTACCAGTTCCGGCAGCCCGCCACCAAGCTCCAGCTCGGCTGCATAGGCACAGGCACTGGCCTTCACCGCCTTCGCGGTCACGACCTCATTGAGTTTCAGGTGCCCCGCCAGACTCAGGGCCTCGTCGACCAGCATCGCGAGCCCCTCAGCCAAGGCCGGCCCCTGCAGTCGCTCGATCAGATGCCGTACCTGTGCGTCCAGTAGCGCCTCGGCAAGCGGCGGGAGCTGGGGTGCAGCGGCTTTGCGGCGGGGACTGGGCATGAACACTCTCCTGTTGGCCGCTAGCAATAGCACAGCCCGCCACGACGCACAGTGGCTGTGGCAGCATGGCGGCTGCACCACCGTGACCGCACCATGAACCTCATCCGATCTGCCTGCCTGTTCGTCGCATTGCTGAGCCCACTGACCGGTGCTGCCGAAAACGCGCAGCTGTCTGCGCCCACCCCATACTTAGGCCTGCTTGAAGGCCATAACCGCTTACGCGCGAGCTTGCAGCTACCGGCACTGCGGTGGTCGGGGAGCGCCGCTCAGCAAGCACAGGCCTGGGCTGATCAGCTCGCCGCCGAGGGCTGCCCGCTGCGCTACAACCCGGACGAGCAGCGCCGCGAACAGTTCGGTGAAAACATCTTCAAAGCCTGGTCCCAACAAGCCTATGCCGGGTATCGCCGCACCGCCGAGGAAGTGGCGCAGCGCTGGCAGGCGGACGGCAGGCACTACGACCATGCGACGCATACCTGCCGAGCGGGTGATCGCCAGCAATGCGGTCAATACCTGCAGATGATCTGGGAAACGACCGAGGAGATGGGCTGCGGGCGGGCGCGCTGCGAAACCTCAGAAATATGGGTCTGCAACTACAGCCCCAGGGGCGGACAGGAAGGGCTCAAGCCGTACGGCAATCCGCCCCCGGCGGCCGAACCCGAGTTGGTCGTCGGCGCTCTGGAGTGTCGCATTCAGGTCGGCGAAGGCGTGGACCTGCCCCCGGACGCACGCTAGCACTCAACGCACCAGATCAAGCAGCGCCTGTTGGTACTGCGGGTACTCGGCACGCAGCCGCGTGTCGCTCATGTATTCGTGGTCGGCAAAATCAAAGCCCGGCACCACGACCTCGCTGACCAACGCGTGACTGGCACCATCGATCAGCCGGCTGGCTTTCCAGCAGCCACCGGGCACCTCCAGAAACAAGGTGTGATCATCTGCCGTGCCCAGCACCACCGAGCGCAGAGCACCTTCCGGACCCAGCAGCAGGTACTTGACCGGCCCGCCGCCCTGCAGGAAATGCAGAATGGTGGAGCGGTTCCGGTGCAGGCAACCCCGCGGCGAGCCCCGGGTCAACAGGTAGTGGATGGCTGTCGCGCGCGGCCGCTCGCCCGCTGGCGTCGTCAACGGCATCGCGTCCGTATAGATGCGCCGGTACCAGCCACCTTCCGGGTGGGGCTGCAGGCGCAGCTGTTCGATCAGGCCCCGCTCGGGCATCCTTTCCAGCACCGGTCCTGCCGCCATGGCGCACCATGCCTCCATCAATGTCGTGGTTGCTTTGGCTATGATGCACGGGCTTTGGGGGAGATGTCCTTGGCCATGGTTCTGACCGACGTTCAGGCTGCCTTTGTCGAAAGTGGAGTATCGATCTCCGCGTCTTCGCGCGACCGCAACCACCGCAGCTCGCTGGCACGCGGACTCGGCTGCCGAGTCTCGGAAGACCGGCGGCAACTGCGGCTGCTGCTCTCGGCCGCGCGTTCTGCCGAGCTACTCAGCGACGTGCGTACGCAGCGGGTGCTCGCAACCGTGTACTCGCTCCCCAGCACCCATGAGACGCTGCAGATCAAGAGTTCAGAGGCGTGGGTAGAGGCTGCGCAGCCGGGCGATGCAGCGCATGTCGCCGAACACGTCGCGGGGTTCAGCGCGCAGATCATGCCGCTGGGCTTTTCCAGGGAATTTGTTTCGGCCTTGCTCGATTACGAGCCCGGAGACCTCGTTGTGGTGCGCTTTGTGGTGACAGCCGTCTATACCCAGACCCCCGGACCACGGGCCGGCGAGCGTCTCGCAGCCGCATGATTGCACTGGACGACATCCGCGCGTGCCTGGAAGGCGATGTCCCCAGCCAGATCGCAACCTGCGCGCGTGACGGCACGCCCAACCTGAGCTATGCCTCTCAGGTGCACTATGTCGACAGTTCACATGTCGCGCTGTCATTCCAGTTCTTCAACAAGACTCGCGAAAACATACTCGCGCATCCGTACGCAACTGCGATGGTCGTCAACCCCGATACGGCCGCCGCCTACCGGCTCGACCTGGAGTACCTGAGAACCGAATCACAGGGCGCATTGTTTGAAAGCATGAAAGCGCGACTCGCGGGCATTGCTTCGCACACCGGGATGGCAGGGGTGTTCGTGCTGCGCGGCGCCGACGTCTACCGGGTACGCACGATTGCGTTGATGCCGGGCAAGGTACTGAGCAACCCGCTGCCACGCCGCAACCTGATCACCGCGCTTCGTTCCGCAGGCGACTGCCTTGCGGCCTGCACCGAACTGGACACCTTGCTGGATACAGCACTGGAAAACCTCGAGAGTCGCTTCGGCATTCGTCACGCAATGGTGCTGATGCTCGATTGTGCGGGCCAGAACCTCTATACGGTCGCCAGTCGTGGCTACGGTGAATCCGGAATCGGCTCCGAAATTCCCATCGGGGCCGGAGTCATCGGTGTTGCCGCGCAGCATCGCACCGCGATTCGAATCTCCCACATGAGCTCGGAATACGCCTACCACCGGGCGATACATGCGTCCGCTCGCTCCGCCGGACTGCAACAGGATTTGGGAGAAGTCATTCCTTTTCCAGGCCTGACCCTACCCCATAGCCAACTCGCAGTTCCCATTGTGGCCGCCGGGCGCCTGCAAGGCGTGCTCTATGTCGAAAGCACCGAGGACCGGGCCTTCGGCTACGACATGGAGGATGCGCTGGGCGTACTGGCATCACAGGTCGGCTACGCAATGCACCTGTTGCAACAAGCGCAGGACGAACGCATCGAAGCCGACCCACACTCTGTTGCCCCTGTGCCCGCCGGCAACGCGATCCGTGTCCGGCACTACGCTGAAAACAACAGCGTGTTCATCGACGACGACTACCTGATAAAGGGCGTCGCCGGCGCGATCCTCTGGAAGCTGCTGCATGACTACCAGAAGCTGGGGCGTACGGATTTCTCGAACCGAGAACTGCGGCTCGACTCGACGCTGCGACTGCCGGATTTCAGCGACAATCTGGAAGCGCGGCTGGTCCTGCTGACCCGCCGCCTGACCGAACGCTGCAGCGCGCTGGCGCTGGAGAAAACCGGTCGTGGGCGCTTTCGGCTCAAGGTCATGCGCCCGCTTCAACTGGAAGGAACAACCGCCTAGCTGAATCAGTACGCCGCGCCGGCATAACGGGTCTGGCCATCGTGCATCTGCCCGCCAGCCCATCGCAATGCGTTCTCGCTTATCTGCAGCAGCGTTTCCACCTCGTTCAGCAATGCGTCGTGGTACTGGGCAAGCAACTGCTGATTGGTCTCGCTCCGCGCTTGGGCGCCGTAGCCGGTGGCGGACAGCAGCCCATCACCGTGGTTGACCACAGCCGCGCGCTTTCGCTTGTACTCGGTAAACACGGCTTGCATTTCGCTCAAGCCCCGATCGTACAGCGGCACCATCTGCGCCCAGGCCGCGCGCGCCAATGCCCGGTCGTGTGCTTCGTCCGCAGGGCTGGGGCAGCCGCCCTCGCCATCGCCGCACCGGTACTGCTGACGCAGCCGCCGCGCGATCGCCTCAACCTCCTGCGCCACGCGATGCTCTACCGCCGCTATCCGCGCGCCGAATTCGGCATGCTCGGAGAAGGCCGCCGCCTGCACGGCGGTGTACTCACGAAACGCGGCGACAGCGGCGTCAACAGCCGCCGGCTCCTGAGCCATGCGCCGCGCATCGTTCAGGGCCTGCTGCTGAAAGCGTTGCTGAATCTTCATGGCCTCCGCCATCTGCTGCGCCGGCGGCAGGCTCTGCAGCCGTGCGGCCTCGCGCATCATCTCCGCCTGCAGCTTCTCAGCGTCGGCCGGGGTCTGACCCGCACCAACACCGACCAGATTGGACTGCGTCCGGATCGCGGCGTCGCGCTGCCCCTGCTCCAGTTCGACGCGCTGTGCTTGCAGCTGGGCACGAAGGTGTAACCAGGCTGTTCCAGTAATGTCACCTTGCCCGGTGATCGCCGCAGCAGCCTCCGCCGCGGTAGCCGGCAGGTTTGGTACCTGCTGGTGCAAGCGACTTACCGACACGGGTGCGGCCCACAGGGGCCCGCAGGCGGCAGCCACCAGCACAGCCAGTATTTGCAGATGTCGTTTCATGCGTGATCCTCAACCGAAGCGCACTAGGCCGCTCGATCCAACGAAACCTGCTGACGTCCCATTGCCTGTTCCAGACGGCCCCGGTCGCGCTCGGAGATCCGGCTGGCCGCCAATGCGAACGCCGACTCAAACACCTCGGCAGGCGCATGGCTGCGCATGCCGGACAGCAAGGCCACGCGCTGCGGATGTGCAATATTCGGCAGCATCCACTGCAGCGCCTGCATCGATGCCTCCGGAGGCATCGATGCCACCAGCGCGGCCTCGATCCCATGAATTTCGGCATCGTCATACTCATCCCACAGAACTCGGCAGTTCGTGGTTTCTTCGCGGTCCATGTGCTCGTAGTTCTCGGCCACAAACATTGCCAGCGCGAGGTAGAGGTCGTGGCCAAGTCCGGCTCGCAGCGCGACCGGCGCGGACTCCAGTTGGGCAGCGCGGGTCAGCAAGGTGTCGATGGCGCTGACATGGTGTGCATGCTCCTCCGCGGTCTGCCCCGCAGCGCCGGGCCTGCGTGCCTCCATCGCGGCGTGCACGAACAGATTTTCGTGCTCCAGATGAGAGCGGCACATGACCAGCAAGCCCCTTAGTTCAGTCAAGGCTCGCGTCAGGTCGGTACGATCCGACCAGTCGGCTGCCCCCAGAACCTGCAGCGTCTGTGCCATATAGACGCGCAGCGCTTTGTGTATGTTGGCGTAAATGTTGTACCGCTCGGCATCGCGTTCCATGCTGGCCACTCCATGTTGCTAAGAATTCCTGGCCGCCGCGCAACCCGGCGGCAGCGGGACGGCAGCTTAGGCAGCCATCCGGATTGCCGCCGCTAAATCTTGCCTAAGGAAACCCTATTTATTTCTTAAGCTGACAGGGCTACGGGCGGCACCCCCCAAGTCCGGGGGTAGAGGCGCGGCCGGCATTTACGGCATGCTGTCACCGAATCAGAACACGAGCGATGAGCCAGAATCCGGCATGACTATGGACGTGGTGGAGATCCTGCGGCGGGTGGATAGCGGTGCCCTGCGCGACGCCGATGATCTGGCACTGACGCCGGCGGCCGCTACCCAGCTGTTGATCGGCCACATCAAGCTGTTTCTGGATCAACTGATCGCCGTCACCCTTGGAATGAAGCCGGGTCGTCAACGCCTGATGCTGACGATGGAGATTTACTGGGAAGGCTCGTTCCGGCGACGCAACCTGCGCAGTCGCTGTCTGGAACTGATCCGGAACGATGTGGACGCTTTTGGCCGAGTAAGCCGGTGTGGAGCGCAGATCAGCAAGCTGATCTATGTCGAGATGAAAGCCTGCGGGATTGAGCATCAGGCGGAGTACGCCCACGAGTTCATGCGGCGTGTACTTGATGTGGCGCGCCAGGAGCTGCTCGCCGGGACACGGCTGCCTGCGCTACGCCAGACTCAATACGAGTGGCTGGAGGCGCTGTGTCATCGCGCCCGGTACAGGGGACTGGGGCCCTTCATCCTGCGCTAGTGTCGGCCACGGGTTAAGCGCCCTACGATCACCACCGCCGCGAACCCCGCGAACGCGATCCCGCCGCTGACCCACAACACGTCACCGCCGTAGCGGTCCAGCCAGAGCCCGAAAACGACCGGCGCCGTTGCCTGCGCAACACGCGAGGGCGCTTCCAGCAGTCCTGCGCGCCGGCCAAACCCGGCCGAGCCGAACAGTGCCAGCGGCAGCGTACCCTTGACGATGGTCATCAGGCCCATGCCGGCGCCGTGCAATACGGTAAACACCGCGGCAAACGGCGCACCGAACACCAGCAACAGCAATGCGCCAACCGGATGCAGCAGGGTCGACACATGCGCCGAAACCAGCGGGTGCAGCCGGCTCAGCGCGCCGGCCTCGGCCAGACGTGCCGCGACCTGGCTGGCCCCTACCAGTGAAGCGGCGGCGACTGCGGCGGCAGGCGTGCAGCCCACCACTTCCAGCAGACGCGGCAGGTGCGCCGCCATGGACGCAAACACAAAGCCGCTGCAGGTGAAGGCGGCGGCCAGCAAACCGAGCACCAGCATCGACGGCGCGACCTCCGCGTCTTCAGCGGGCACGGACGCCGCTGCCGGCCCCGGGGCGCCTTGGGCATGCGGCACCAACTGAGAATGGATCGCTGCCCCTGCCACCAGATGCAGCAGCGCCCACATCGCGCAGGTGGCTCGCCAGCCGTAGTGAGCCTCAACCGCCGCCGACAGGGGCCAGCCCACTGTCGAGGCAAACCCCGCGATCAGAGTCACGCCGACGATGCTCTTGCGCGCGTCGCGGCGGTAGAGGCTAACGAGCGTAGAGAATGCCGCGTCGTAAAGCCCCATCGGCATTGCCGCGCCGATCAGCAGCCACCCCAACACCAGCGTGACCGGCCCTTGCGCCAATGCGAGCACGGAGAGCCCCAGCGCGAACACGCCATTGGAGGCCAGCAGCACCGACCGTCCGCCATAGTGATCGATGCGCGCACCTACTGCCGGCCCCAACGCGGCACCGGCGAGCAAGGCCATTGAGAATGACGCGAAGACGGCGATCCTCGGTACTCCGAGCCCTGCGGCCATGGGCTCGGCGATGATTGCCAACAGGTAGTAGCTCGATGCCCAGGCCAGCAACTGCGCCAGGCCGATCGCGGTCACGACACGGCGACGCCCCCCTGCCGACCACCCCTGATTCATGCAGTGCGTCGCCCGTCCGTTAACAGGTGCCCGAGAATCAGCTCGCCAAACCGTGGCAGCAGGGGCGCAGGCAGGTCATGACCCATTCCCGGAACGACTTCCAACTGTGCCCCGGCAATACGCTGGGCGAGTTCGCGGCCGGCCGCGACCGGCACCAGCGGATCTGCGTCGCCATGAATCACCAGCGTCGGCGCCTCGATGCGACCCAGCAGCGGGACCCGGCTCGGCGAGGCCATGATCGCCAGGGTCTGGCGCGCAATGCCGCGCGGGTGGTAGCTGCGGTCATGGTGGCGCTCCATGCGGACCCTGAGTTCGGCCTGATCCGGGGGATAGGCGGGACTGCCAATCAGATTCCAGGTCTGCATGGCGTGCTGGATCAGCGATTCCCGATCGGCGCCCTGAGGTCGGCTAACCAGCCGCAGCTGGAGCTTCATGCTCGGACCCGGCAGCCGCCGGTTGCCGCTGCTGGTCATCATCAGCGTGAGGGTGCGCACCCTCGAGGGATGCTGGGCTGCCAGCAGCTGCGCAATCATGCCACCCATGGACAGCCCCACCACATGCGCGCGATCGATGCCTAACGCATCCAGCAGACCAACCGTGTCTTGCGCCATGTCCGCGAGCTGGTAGGGCGCGCGCAGCGGCAAACGCAGGGTGTGCGCCAGCCCCGCACGCAGCAACCGCGGCCGCCCCAGGTGATCGAGCTTGTCGGATAGGCCGATATCCCGGTTATCAAAGCGAATCACGTGATAGCCGCCTGCTGCCAAGCGTTCGCACAGGTCTTCAGGCCACAGAATCATCTGGGCGCCAAGACCCATGATCAGCAGTAGCGGCGGGTGTTGCGGGTTGCCAAAAGTCTCGTAGGCGAGCTTCAGGCCATTGGCTTGAGCGATAGGCATAGGGGGTCGTCACAGAAAAGTTGGCGTGAATTCTGGCACGCGCCGGGTATCCTGCGTGCATGAAGCACCTGCTGCTGATCCACCATAGCCAATCCGGCAACACCACTGCGCTGGCCGCAGCGGTCCGTAGCGGCATCGCGGAATTTGCCGACGAGATCGAACTACGCGAACGCCCCGCCCTGCAGGCGACGCTGGACGATCTGCTGTGGGCCCAAGGCCTGCTGATCGGCACACCAGAAAACTTCGGCTACTTGTCCGGCGCCGTAAAGGACTTCCTCGACCGCACCTATTACCCTGCACAGGGCAAGACCCTGGGTCTGCCCTGGGCCATGTTCGTCAGCTGTGACAACGATGGCTCGGGCGCGGTCAAGGCGCTGGAGCGCATCGCGCTCGGCTACGGATGGAACAAGGTTGCCGAGGCAGTCATCGTTCGCGGCGGCATTCATGACGCCGGCCTGAAACAGTGTCACGAACTGGGGCAAACCTTGGCGGCAGGTCTAAGCTGCGGACTCTACTGAGCCAACACCTCAAGTACCGCGTGCGGACAACCCCGGGGTGCCGCGTCCGAGCTTGAAGCATCGAGTTGCTGCCGCGTCCGCGCGAGACTGGCGGCAATACCAGCGGTGGGGGCCAGCGCCTGCGCTCGATCCAAATCCGCCCGCGCCTGGTTCTGGCAGCCCAGTTCCATCAACACACTGGCGCGATTATTCAATACGCCGGCGTCGCCCGCACGGCTCAGAGCCTCGGTGTAGGCCTCGACGGCCGACAGCCACTTCCGCTGGGCGGCCCGCACGTTGCCGAGCGCGGCCTGCGGCAATGCCGCCTGCGGCCAGCGCTCCGCCGCTGCACCATATGCCGACTCGGCAATCGCCCATTGCCCCAGAGACTCGAATGGCGCGCTGGCGGCAATCCAGTTCTCAAGGGTCGCGGAAGGGGGAATGACGGTTGCCGTCGTCAGCGTCACGGCCCATCGGTCGGCGCGTTGCCAGGCGGCATCAAAGCGCGCCAAGGACATCCGTTCACGGCGTTCGCGCCCGGACCTCAGCGCAAGGCTCTGCGTGGCCGGGTCATAACCCACCACCACCGCGTAGTGCCAGACCGGCAGTACTCGCAGGCCCAGATTCAAAAACACCAGCACCGGCTGGCCGCCATGCAGAGCCTCGACGACCGCCTCGAGCGTCTGCGGCAATGGCACCGGTATGCGCTGATAGCGACGCGTGGCCGCCACCATC
This sequence comes from Solimonas sp., assembly GCA_041635075.1. Taxonomy (GTDB): domain Bacteria; phylum Pseudomonadota; class Gammaproteobacteria; order Nevskiales; family Nevskiaceae; genus Solimonas. The sequence continues at coordinate 6,592 of JBFJKG010000003.1, read as the reverse complement.
TCCGCCTGGAAGCTGCCGCGCCGACCCGGCACATACACTTGAGAAACTAGGTCCTCCGGAAGCACCGCCACCCCGCTCGCCGCCAACACGGTCGCCAGCGCAGCCGGACCGCACTGATAGTCGGCTTGCGCGAAGAACGGTGTCTGCACCAACTCTACCGCCGCCGCGGTCGGAGGCTGCGGCCGCATGGTGCCGGTGGCGCACGCAGTCAGCAGCAGCGCGGCGACTACCGTCGCCGCGTGCCGAATCCGCATCCTCAGATACGCGTGAAGACGTTGGTGACGCCCACCAGTTCCAGTATCAGCAGCACGACAAAGACGATGCCGACAACGGCCAGCGCGCCGGCACCGGCCGGCTGCTGATCAATGCGTCCCGCCAACTGCTGCAGCTCGGCGTCACTGAGGGCGGCAACCCGCAATGCGGCTGCGTCCGCATCCACTCCGAAGCTCTGCAACTCGGCGCGCACTTCGTCGCGGCTCATGAACGCCTGCACGGTGGCCAGATCGTTGCTGCGCGCCTCTGTCGTCACCATCGACTCGGTGCCGATGATTTCGGCTCTCGCGGGGAAGCTCAGCAACACCATGCCACTGCATAGCAGACCAATCAGTGCGCCACGGGCGGCGGAACGGGTATACGTGCTCATCGGGTACTCTCCCAAACGGACAAAAGGTGGCGGTGCCAATTTCTGATTGGCACCCTGCTGACGTACAACAAACTAGCCCCTGCAACTGTACTCGCGCTGAATCCGAACCGCTCGGGCAAGCGCGCGCAACACAGTTGCTGGAAAATGCGCACCATCACCACTTCCACTGCTACCCAGATCCGAACCGATGGCCCGATCAATTGCCCTACGCCGCTCCCCCATTCACGGCAACGGCGTATTTGCGCTGCGTGACCTGCCTGCGGAGAAGGAACTCATCGAGTACCGGGGGCTGCGCATGACGCATGAGGAGGCCGACAGGCACGCGGATGGCGATGCTGAAAGCGGCCACACCTTCCTGTTCACGCTCAACGAACATTACGTCATAGACGGGAACCGCCAAGGCAATATTGCGCGCTGGATCAATCACAGCTGCGACCCCAACTGCGAGGCCGTTCTCGAGGAAGACGGCAAGGACCCTGCCAAGGACCGCGTCCTGATTCAGAGCATCCGCCCGATTCGCGCGGGTGAAGAACTGACCTATGACTACGGCATCCGTCTGGAAGAACGGCATACGGCTCGCCTCAAGAAAATCTGGGTGTGCCTGTGCGGATCCCCCAAGTGCACTGGCACCTTGCTAAAGCCCAAGCGCAAGGCCAAAAGCGCGTAGTCAGACCCCAAGCGCCTTTCGCTGGCGCCACAGGAACGCGCTGAGCCAGGTCGCAAACCCGAGGCAGAAGAGGTTGATGACAATCTCCGCCGCCATCGGGGCTGTCAGCTGCGCATACATCTGGTTCCACAGGTTGTAGGCGATGTCGATGAGCCCGAGAAAGTAGTAGCCCCCAGCGGCCAGCAGCCCGAACAGCACGGCCGATGCCCGCCGCCGATGCAGTGCGTGCGCGCACAGCACCGACAGCAGGGCGATGAAGCCATCCGGTAACGGAAAATTGCGCTCGAACACGTGGTAGCACAAGGCCTCGCTGGCGTGGACCTCGCCGCCAGCGAAGTAGGATAGCCAGTAGGCGACGATACCGATGGCACCGAGTAGCAGCAGCGTCATTGCCCACCGGCGCTGGCTGTTCAGGCTCTGCGATCCGGCGCTCATTTCAGGCCCCGCGCAATGCACGCCAGGCTACGCCACTGCCAATCAGCTCACTGGCCACAAACAGCCACAGCACGACGGGCGCGTCACGACAGATCAGGAAGTAGACCAGCAGCGCCGCGACCGCCAATCGCCCCCACTGATCCATTCGGACCAGCATCGGCTCCGGACTCAGGACGCGCGCGCCATTCCAGAGCACGCCAAGCATGCCGGTCAGATTCAGGAATACCGACGTGGTCAGCGGCAAGGGCAACCATGCCCCTGCGTCACCGTACAGCCCGAAGCCGGACAACAGCCAGGCCAGAACATGGTCAGACAAGACCGGAATCGCCAGGGACCCGGTAGCCAGCAGATCGAACATGGCCACGCCCCGCACCCAGCGCCACTGATATGGATTCATTCCTTCCTCCCAGAGATCCTCGCCGCAGTCTAGCCTCGCGGGCCGGCACCCGTGTGCATCGCGGTTCAGCTCATGATCCGGCCCCTGGGGGATCGACGAAACTGCCAGCCGCTGCCCGTCGTTGATCCCCGCCAACCCCTACGCCTGGCGGCCAAGCACCGCCAAGGCAAGGGTGGTGGCGCTAACATGGACACCCGTATCAAGCCGAGACTCGCCATGTCGTATACAGGGAGTTGCCACTGTGGTGCCGTCCGCTTTTCGGTCGAAGGCGAGATTGACCAGGTGATCGATTGCAACTGCTCACACTGCAGCCGCAAAGGTTTTCTGTTGTGGTTCGTGCCCCGTGACCAGCTACAGCTGGAAACGCCGGAGAGCGCCCTGGCGACTTACACCTTCAACAAGCATGCGATCCAGCACCGCTTCTGCCCAACCTGCGGCGTACAGCCATTTGGCTTTGGCAGCCACGATGGCGCCGCAATTGCTGCTATCAATGCCCGCTGCCTTGAACAGCTGGACCTTAAGTCGCTGAAAACCGTCGCGGTTGACGGCCGCAGCTACTAGCCAGCCGCCATGCGCGCACAAGCCGCCACCTCGCTCTCGGACCTGACGCGGTTGCGTGTGGCAGCAGCGCTGAAGACTCGGCCATCTGGTCAGAGGCGGCCTTGAAGGAGACAACCGCCCCGGATGGTCTGGTGTTTGCTGCTGGCGAGATCATCTTTCTTGCGGGCGCCCGCGGCGACTCGGCCTACATCATTCTCGAAGGTTCCGTAGAAATCTTCGTCGACTCCGCCAAAGGCCGCCAGGTTCTGGCGGTGCTGGGCCCTCAATCATGCTTTGGCGAGATGGCCCTGCTCGGCCAACCGCTGCGCGCGGCGTCGGCGCGAGCGGTGTCTCCAACCCGCCTGACCGCGCTCAGCCGCGACTATCTGGAACAGTCGCTGCTTCGAGCGGACCCCCTGCATCGCCACTTGCTGCGCCTGACGGTACAGCGCCTGCAGGCCAGCTTTGGTCTGCAGGCCACGGTCAACAGCGACGAGGACAGCCGCATCGCGCAGAAGCAGCTGCGCCTGGCCCAGGGCTTGCGCCGCGGCATGTCTGACGGCTCGCTGAGGATGGACATGCAGCCAATCGTGCGCCTCGCGGATGAGCAGCGCGTTGGCTACGAAAGCCTGATGCGCTTCGAATCCCCGGAGCTGGGACGCGTACCCCCGTCGGAGTTCATCCCGCTGGCGGAACGCGACGGACTGGTCGTGGAGCTGGGCCGCTGGACCGTCGACACCGTGTGCCGGCTACTGGCACCGCTGACCGGCGGCGCGCCCTTGTTCGTGAACATCAATGTCTCCCCCGCTCAGTTCAACGACGACAGCTTTCTGGAGCACCTGCAGGCCGGCATACGCCTTACCGGGCTGCCCCCGCAGCAACTGCACGTGGAGGTCACGGAAGCGACGGTAATGGCTGATCTGGGCCGCAGCCTGGCGTTTCTGGAGGGGTGCCGCGCTATGGGCGTGCAGATCATGCTGGACGACTTTGGCACCGGCTATAGCGCCATGTCGTATCTGCACCGGTTGCCGATCGACGGCATAAAACTGGATCGCTCGTTTATCGAGTCGGCTGAGCACAATGCCGCCGCGCGCAAGGTGGTGGCCGCAGTGACTCGCCTGGCGGGCGAGTTGTCCATCGAAACTGTGGCCGAGGGCATCGAGACCGCCGCCCAAGCGGCGTTCTGTCGCAATATCGGCGTCGGCCTCGGCCAGGGCTATCTGTTCGGCAAACCGGACCGCTGGCAGCACTACGCCGCGACTGCGTCCGCTATACCGATCAGCCGCGCCTAAGCCCGTGGAAGTTTCTTGGCCTTCTTGCTGGCGGGTCGCTTGCGCGCCGCCTTCGGGCCGGGAGCCGATGTCCGCGTCGTTGCCTTGCGACCGCGTAGCACGCGCGCCGCCGCTTCGCCGTCCTCCAGATTCTCGATCTGATCCGAGATCAGCTGCCCAATCTCGCGATTGATCCGGCGGATGGCATCGTAGACCGCGCCGACTGTACGCGCCTGCTTGTCGCGCAAGCCGCGTGACCGCGGGTCCAGCAGGCCGGCTTTGTCCAGACCCTCGAAGGGCAGATCTGCAACGTGCTGGTGTATCTGCTCGATCGAGGTTGCACCGCGTTCGACTGCCTGCTGCACGATGTCCTTCAGCAGCTCCAAGCGCTTTAGTTTCTCACCCATTTTCCGCCACTCCTGATCGGGGTAAGCATCTTAGCGGCACGCCGAGATTCAGGCCGGCTGCAAACCGGAGGTGGCCGTGCGCGACGGCAGCGCCAGCCGGAAGTTGGCCTTGAGCACGCTGAAATACTGACCAAGGAAACTGCCGGTGTTGTAGCGCAAACCGTACTTCTCGCAGATCGCCCGCACCTTCGGCGCGATCTCAGGATACCGATGGGCCGGCAGGTCCGGAAACAGGTGGTGCTCGATCTGGTGGCTCAGATGGCCGCTCATGATATGCAGCAGGCGGCCGCCCTCGAAGTTGCAGGAGCCCTGCATCTGCCGCAAATACCACTGGCCACGTGTCTCGTTCCGCGTCTGCTCTTCGGTAAAGACCTGTGAGCCTTCCGGAAAATGCCCGCAGAAGATGACCACATTCGACCACACGTTACGGATCAGGTTGGCGGCCAAGTTGCCGGCAAACACGCGCGGAGCATTCCACAGGGCCAGCGCCGGAAACAGCAGATAGTCCTTGCCCCACTGCTTGCCGATCTTCTTGAGGAACGGCCCGAACTGTCGCTTGTATTCCGCTCGCGTCATCTGCCCCTTCAGCGCCTTGCCCCAGTCGATGTCATGCACGCCGACTCCGTACTGGAACAGCAGCGACAAGCCAACATTGGATACCGGCTGGATCAGATGCTTCGGCTTCCAACGCTGCTGTTCGTCAACGCGCAGCAGGCCATAGCCGACATCCTTGTCCTTGCCGAGGATGTTGGTGTAGGTGTGGTGCATCACATTGTGCGAATGCCGCCATTGCTCGGCATCGGCGACGTTGTCCCATTCGTAGGTCTGGCCATCGAGCTTGGGGTCATTCATCCAGTCGTACTGGCCATGCATGACGTTGTGGCCGACTTCCATGTTCTCGAGAATCTTGGCAGTCGATAACGCTGCCACGCCCAAGACCCAGGAAATGGGCGTAAATCCGAACATCAGCAGGCTGCGGCCGGCAATTGCCGAACCGCGGGCTATGCGCACCATGCGCCGAATGTGCCGTGCGTCGCGTTCGCCGAGGTCTTTGCGCACGTCGTCGCGTATCTGGTCGAGCTCGGCCTGAAAGCCTTCGAGTTGCTGCGGAGTAAGCGTGATGGCAGTCATGTGGGTTCTTCCTGGATAGGGTTAGAGGTCGAGCACGAGGTCGGACCGGGCCGCCGAAACGCAGAGCTGGATAGCCTCGTTCGGCGCGTCTGATATCTCACCGGTCAGCAGGTTCTGCACGCTGCCGCTGCGCTTGACGCACTTGCAGCTGTGGCAGATGCCAATGCGGCAGCCGTGGCGCGGTGACAGGCCCGCGGTCTCGGCCTCGCTCAGCAGCGGCCGGCCCGATTTTGCGGTGAACAGCTGTTCCGTACGCGAACAGCGCACCTCCGCCGCGACGCCATCGCCGATGGCAGTCGGCAGCTCAAGCGAGAACGCCTCGCTCTTCAGTTGGTGGCCAATGCCGTGCCGGCCCCACGCATCCCGGATGGCGGCCATGAAAGCTGCCGGCCCGCACAGCATCGTCTGATACTCGGCGTAGTCCGGCAGTTGCCGGATCAGCAGCTCAGGCGTCATCCGCCCGGCCGTCGCCGTGTAGTGGTACTCCAGCGTCAATGCCGGCCACGCCGCAGCCAGCGCATCAAGCTCATCGCGGAAAATGGCGTCCTCGGGGGAGCGACAGATCTGGATGAATCGCACCGCGCCGACGTAACCGGACGCATGCAGTTGCTGCAACTGCGCCATCAGTGGCGTCACGCCACTTCCCGCGCCGAGCAGCAGGGTCTTGGGCTGCGCATCCAGCGGCAGGGTGAAGTCGCCCTCTGGGGCGCCAAGGGTCAGCACATCGCCACGCTTTATCTGGTCGTGCAAGGCGTTCGACACCCGACCTTGCGGTTGGCGCTTCACGGTGATCCGCAATTGCGCGGCACCCGGAGCACTCGACAAGCTGTAGCAGCGCTGTTCGCGGCGGCCATTGACCTCTACAAATACCGGAACGTACTGGCCGGCCACAAAGCCCGGCCAGTGGCGATTCGGATCGAGGACGAAGCTGCGCGTGTCAGCGGTCTCGTCCACAACGGCAACAACCCGCGCGCGGATTTCTCTGAGCGACCAGATCGGATTGACCAGGCTCAGCAAATCATCAATTGCCGCCGCATCGTTAAGCGGAGCCAGCCACTCGCTCTTCAACCAGTGATTCGACGACCGCTTGGAAACCGTGCT
>JBFJKG010000002.1:0-20915 GCA_041635075.1 Solimonas sp. | reverse complement strand
TTGCAGGAAGCGCGCTATTTCATCAACAGCCTGGAGGCCCGTAATGAAACTCTTTTGCGGGTTGCGCAGTCCATAGTTGAAGAACAACGGGCTTTCCTAGAATATGGACCTGAGGCCATGCGTCCGCTGGTATTGAGGGACATCGCTGAGCAGCTGGGGATACACGAATCGACCGTATCGCGTGCCACTGCCAACAAATTCATGCTCACACCCCGTGGGCTGTACGAACTCAAATTTTTCTTTTCCAGCCACGTCCAGACCACGGGCGGCGGCATCTGCTCGGCCACAGCCATTCAGGCGATGATCAAACGCCTGGTCGCAGCCGAGAATCAGGGCCGTCCGCTGTCAGACGCCACCTTGTCCGAACTGCTGCTCAAAGAAGGAATACAGGTGGCGCGCCGCACGGTCGCCAAATATCGCGAAGGCTTGGGGATCCCTCCCTCGCACGAGCGCAAACCGCCGGCGTAAGCCGGCAATACTGAGAAGGAGCTTGACGATGAATGTGAACATCTCTGGCCATCACGTGGACCTTACGCCGCCGCTGCGGGAGTACGTTTCCTCCAAGCTCAAGCGACTCGAACGGCACTTTGACCACCTGATCAGCGCCGAGGTCACCCTGACGGTCGACAAGCTGGAGCAGAAGGCAGAAGCCACGGTTCATGCCAGTGGCGCCAATCTGCATGCCGAAGCCAGCAATGGCGACATGTATGCTGCCATCGACCTGATGGCCGACAAGCTGGATCAGCAGACGCGCAAGCACAAGGAGAAGTTGCGCGACCACCACCAGCGCGAAGCCCACAAGCGCATGGACCTTCAGTAAAATCAGCGGCATCGAGGCCCGGCCACGTGTCGTGCGCCGGGCCTTTTCGCTCCCTAAAGGAACACCCGACATGAAAATCGCTGAAATCCTGTCCGCCGACCGCGTCAGCCATGGACATACCTTCACCAGCAAGAAGAAAGCGCTGGAGGAACTTGCCCAGCTCCTGGGCCGTGGCGTGGCAGGCGTGGATACCGGCGATATCCTCACCAGCCTCAGCGCACGCGAGAAACTCGGCAGCACCGGCCTGGGTCATGGCGTGGCCATTCCGCATGGCCGCATGCCCGGGGTCAACGAGAGCGTGGGCGCGTTCATGCGCCTGAAGCACCCTCTGGACTACGACGCCCATGACGGCCAGCCCGTCGATCTGGTGTTTGGTCTGCTGGTCCCGCAGGGCGCGACCGAAGCGCACCTCAAACATCTGGCGGCGATTGCCGAAATGTTCTCGGACGAGGCGTTCTGCCGCAAGCTGCGCGGTGCAGCAGACGAGGCCTCGCTGAACAGCCTGCTGCAGGCCTACACCCCCGGCAGCTGAGCACGCCCGCAACGGCGCCCACATGCCGCGCCGCCCAACACCGGCGACTCCAGCGCTAACCCTGCATGGGGTCTTTGTACGCGTCTATCAGCTCGGCGTACTGCTGGCGGGTGCCAGCGGGGTTGGCAAGAGCGAACTGGCGCTGGAGCTGTTGGCACGCGGACATCAGCTGGTGGCGGACGACGCCACTGATTTCCGCCTGCTTGGCGCGCGCATAGAAGGGCGCTGCCCGCCGCTGCTGAGGGGCTTCATCGAGGCGCGCAGCCTCGGCATCCTCAACGTAAAGCGCATGTTCGGCACCGAGGCGGTCGCTAGCCGCTCGGATCTGGACCTGATCATCACGCTGGATGCACCCGTGCTGGGTGGCGAAGATAGCGGCATGGAGCGCATCAGCGGCCGCCGAGGCGAGCGCGAGCTGCTGGGCCTGAAAGTGCCCGAGGTCTCGATCCCGCTGCGTCTAGGGCACAATCTGGCGGTGCTGGTCGAAGCCGCCTGCCGTGATCTGAAGCTGCGCCGCGGCGGCTATCGGGCAGATGAGGACCTCAGCCACCGCCAACTCACCGCCATCCGTCGCGCCTCGCCTCCGTCATGAAGCTTGTCATCGTCAGTGGATTATCCGGCGCCGGCAAAACCGTGGCGCTGAAGCAGTATGAGGATCTGGGCTACTACTGCATCGACAACCTGCCTCTGCAGCTGGTCGGCCCGATCGTCGGTCGCGCCTTTCGCGTAGCCGAAAGCCGCTACGACAAGCTGGCGATCGGAATCGACGCAAGAGAGAGTCCCAAGGAAATCGACAAGTTTCCGCGCTATCTCGAACGCCTGAAAGCGCGTGGCGTTGAAACGCGTGTGCTGTTCCTGCGCGCCGACGACTCGGTGCTGGTGCATCGTTATTCTGAAACGCGGCGCAAGCACCCATTGGCGCTGGGTGCCACGCCGCTGACAGAGGCGATCCGTATGGAGCGCCATCTGCTGGCGCCGATCGCCAATCTGGCCGATGCGACGATCGACACCTCGCACAAGAACCTGCACGAGCTGCGCGAAGAAATTCTCGGCCAGATTCCGGGCGGCGGGCACGGCAAGCTTTCCGTGCTGTTGATGTCGTTCGGATACAAGAACGGCGTACCCGAGGATGCCGATTTTGTATTCGATGTGCGCTGCCTGCCCAATCCTCATTGGGAGCCGTCACTGAAGAAGTTGACCGGTCGTGACGGTGCCGTAGCCGCTTGGCTGGAGAAGCGCCCGGAAGTCACCGAGATGCTCAAGGATCTCGACCAGTTCCTGAAGCGCTGGCTGCCGGAGTACCAGAAACAGGACCGCGCCTACCTTACGATCGCCATCGGCTGTACCGGTGGCCAGCACCGTAGCGTCTATATTGTGGAGCGCCTCGCAGAGTCGTTCCGCGGACGCTTCGACAACCTCGCCCTGCGCCACCGCGAACAAGCGGCGGCTGGCGCCAATCGCAACAACTGAGAGCCTCATGAGCATCGGCATACTGCTCGTTACCCACGGCAAACTGGGCCATCATCTGCTCGACACGATGCGCGAGATGATTGGCGAGTTACCGCTGCCTGCGGACGTACTGGAGGTGCGCCGCGTGTCCGCGCACGAGGTGCTGATCAGTCAGGGTCGCAAGATGATCGAGCGTCTGGACCCCGGCGGCGGCGTACTGATCCTGACGGATGCCTTCGGTTCCACCCCAAGCAACATCGCCAACAAGCTCAGCCTGCCGGGCCGGACCGAAGCGGTTGCCGGCGTCAACCTGCCGATGCTGGTCCGCATCTTCAACTACCCGAAGCTCGACCTGGCGGCGATGACCCAGAACGCTGTCGAAGGCGGCTGTCGCGGCATCATCGTCTGCCCGCGAACATGAATCGCGTACGCACCTTCGGCGTTATCCCCCCCCGAGCCGGCTGACGGCTCTGGACTCGCCTAACTAGAACCTGGACTTTGTCACCTATGGAACGCACCGTGGATATCGTCAACCTGCTGGGCCTGCACGCACGTGCCGCGGCCAAGCTCGTCACCCTGGCCACGAAGTTCGAGTCTGACGTCCGTATCCGCAAGGACGGCCGCGAGGTCAGCGGCAAGTCGATCATGGGCGTGATGATGCTGGCGGCGGCCAAGGGTTCGCAGATCACCTTGATTGCCGAGGGAGCCGACGCCGAGCAGGCGCTGGATGAAATGGCGGCCCTGGTCGCCGATCGTTTCGGAGAAGATGCTTGAGCGCATGCACGCTCAGTGAAGGCTGCTGCCAAACGGAGTCGATATGAGTCTGTGGCTGTCGGGCATCGGTGTCTCCCGCGGGATCAGCATCGCGCGGGTCCAGAAGCTGCAAGCCGGCGAACTGGACGTTACCGAATACAGCCTTGCTGCCGCCGACATAGACGACGAGGTCAAACGATTCATCGGCGCCCAGCAACGCGCCAAGCAGCAGCTGAGCGAGGTCCGCAGTCAAATCCCTGCCGGCACTCCGGACGATATCGCTGCGTTCATCGACACGCATCTGCTGATGATGGATGACCGGTCGATCACCGACGCCACCATCACCCACATCCGCAGCCACGCGGTCAACGCGGAAGCCGCGCTGCGCCGCACACGCGACGCGTTGGTTGCAGTGTTCGAGCAGATGGATGATCCCTATCTGCGCACGCGCCGCGACGATGTCGAGCACGTATGCGCACGCATCCTGCGCATACTCACCAAAACCGAACGCCAACTGCCGTCCCGCAGTGAGAGTGGCGAGACCTTCATCATGGTCGCCGACGACATCACGCCGGCGGACATCATCCTGTTGTCACAGCAGCAGGTCGCCGCCTTCGTGACCGAGTATGGCGGCCCGCTGTCGCACACTGCGATTCTTGCGCGCAGCCTGGGCATACCGGCGGTCGTGGGACTGCGCGACGCCCGCCGCCTGCTGCGCGACGGCGAAACCGTGGTTGTCGATGGTGAGGCCGGCCACGTCCTCGCCGGACCCGACGCGCAGGCGCTCGCGTTCTACCGCGCCAAGCAGGACGATCAGGCGCGCTATCGCGCCGATCTGGTCAAGCTCAAGGGCAAGGCCGCGGTATCACGCGACGGCGTCGCCATCCGCCTGCTCGCCAACATCGAGTTGCCGGAGGACGCACGCACCGCCGCAGAGAACGGCGCGGATGGCGTCGGCCTGTATCGCACCGAGTTTCTGTACATGAATCGCAAAGGCCTGCCGAGCGAGGACGAGCAGTACGAGGCGTATACCCGAATTGTGCAGGCCACCACCGGCACGATCACGATACGTACGCTGGACCTTGGTGCAGACAAGCAGGTCGACAGCGGCAATCGTCACGGCCCCACGCCCAGCAATCCGGCGCTGGGCCTGAGGGCGATCCGCCTGTGCCTGAAGGAGCCGGAGCTGTTCCGCGCCCAGGTGCGCGCGCTGCTGCGGGCTTCAGCACACGGCAACATGCAGATCATGCTGCCGATGATCTCCAACCTGCCCGAGTTCCGCCAGGCTGCTGCACTGATCGAGGTCGCCCGCACCGAACTGGCGTCCGAAGGCCATGCGATGGCGGCCCACGTGCCGGTGGGGGCGATGATCGAGGTTCCGGCCGCTGCCATTGCCGCCCCGATGCTGGCTCGGCATGCGCAGTTCTTTTCGATCGGAACCAACGATCTGATCCAGTACACGCTGGCAATTGATCGCGTCGACGATGAGGTCAACTACCTGTACGACCCGTTGCATCCTGCCGTGCTGTATCTGATACATCGCACCATCGAATCAGGGCGCAAAGCCGGAATTCCGGTGGCCATGTGCGGCGAAATGGCCGGCGATGCCAAGTACACCCGTCTGCTGCTGGGGTTGGGTCTGACTGATTTCTCCATGCACCCCGCCAGCGTGCTGGAGATCAAGCGGATCATCATGGAGTCCGATGTCGGCCGGCTCCGTAACGCGGTGGACGCGTTGCTGGCCGTCACCGATGCCCAGGACATGCGCGAGCGCATCGCAGCGCTGGATCACCTCTAACGCCTACGCACTCGGTCAGTGCGCGCATTATTCTGCTGCCGGATACGTCGCGCGTTCAGCTTGCGGTGATATTCTTTCCCGGTTCCGGGGAATCATCATGAGCAGCGAGCGCGAGAGATCGAAGTCCGCGTTGGCCGGCCTGCGCGAGCGGCTTGCCGGCGGTCGCCTGCTGCATGCGCGACGCACATTGCACGCTCTGAACCCAGGCGAAATCGCGGATCTGCTGGAGTCGCTGCCGCTACGCGAACGCAACATCGTCTGGGACATGGTCAGCCCCGAGGACGACGGCCAGGTACTGCTGCACCTGCCCGACTCGATCCGCCAGACGCTGATGCGGCAGATGGACACTGCAGAACTGGTCGCCGCAGCCGAAGAGCTGGAGATCGACGATCTCGCCGATTTCGTAGAGCACCTCCCGGAAACCGTGACCCAGCAGGTGCTGAAGGCCCTGGACGCCGATGATCGCGCGCGTCTGGAGCAGGTTCTGGCCTATGAACCGGACGCCGCCGGCGGCCTGATGAACACCGATACGGTGACCGTACGCCCGGACGTCAGCCTGGAAGTGGTACAGCGCTACCTGCGCCTGCGCGGCGACGTTCCCGAGCATACCGACGCCCTGTTTGTGGTCGATCGCTACGGCAGCTATCTCGGCGCATTGCCGCTGGACAAGATTCTGACCCGTTCACCGGACGCCCTGGTCTCCAGCATCATGGAGCGCGCGCTGGAGGCGATCCCTACCGATATGGATGAGGAAGAGGTCGCGCGCCGCTTCGAAACCGCGGATCTGGTATCCGCGCCGGTCGTAGACGAGAAAGGCGTGCTGGTGGGCCGCATCACCATCGACGATGTCGTCGACATCATCCGTGCCGAGGCCGAGCACAACCTGCTGGCCATGGCCGGCCTCAAGGAAGGCGAGGACCTGTTTGCCCCGGTCTCCGGCGCCGCGCGGCGACGCGCGGTATGGCTCGGCGTGAACCTGTTGACCGCCTTTCTGGCGGCAGCGGTGGTGGGTCGCTTCGAGGCCACGATCACCGAGGTCGTTGCGCTCGCGGTACTGATGCCGGTGGTCGCGAGCATGGGCGGCATCGGCGGCAGCCAGACGCTGACGCTGATGATCCGCAGCATCGCGCTGGGCCAGATCGACGCCGCCAACGCGCGTTTTCTGCTGCGCAAGGAGCTGGCAGTCGCCGCCATCAACGGTCTGCTCTGGGCCGCCGTGGTCGCAGGCGTAGCCGGCATCTGGTTCAAAAGCCCGGCGCTGGCGCTGGTCATCGCACTGGCCATCATGATCAATCAGACGGCAGCTGCGTTCTCCGGCGTATTCATTCCGCTGATCCTGCGCCGCATCGGCGTGGATCCAGCGCTGGCCGGTTCCGTGATACTGACCACCGTCACCGACGTGGTCGGCTTTTTTGCGCTGCTGGGCCTCGGTGCGCTGATCCTGACCTAGCGGATCCCGACGCGCTTCATTCGCCGGCGATCGTCATCTGCCCGATCAGTACCGAGCCGGTGCGCACACCCGAAAGCGGATCGACGTCGGCACCCACCGCCGCCACGTTCATGAACATGTCCGCCAGCCGCCCGGCGATGGTCAGCTCGTCCACCGGATATGCGATCTCGCCGTTCTCGACCCAGAAGCCCGCGGCCCCGCGTGAATAGTCGCCGGTCACCAGGTTGACGCCGTGCCCCAGCAACTCAGCAACGATCAGGCCCGTGCCCATCTCACGCACCAGCGCGTCAAAATCCTTATCGCCGGGGCGCACGATCAGGTTGTACACGCCACCGGCATTGCCGGTGCTCTGCAGACCCAGCTTGCGCGCGGAATAGCTGCCCAGCAGCCAACCCTCAAGCACGCCATCACGCACCAGCACACGATCCTCGGTCGCAACCCCCTCGCTGTCCCAGGCCGCGCTGCTGGCACCGCGCGCCAGATGCGGTCGCTGCTCCAGCTGTACCTGCGGTGAGAACACCGGCTTGCCCATACGATCCAGCAGAAAGCTGGCTTTGCGATACAGCGAGCCCCCGGAGATTGCACCCACAAAATGACCCCATAGGCCGCGCGCCAGCTCCGGCGGAAACAGCACCGGCGCGGTGCGTGTTCCCAGCTTGCGCGCGCCCAGCCGCGCGACCGCACGCTGCCCGGCGCGGCGGCCGATGGCCTCGCCGTCCATAAGGTCACTGCGCGCGCGGGCGTTGCTGTACCAGTAGTCGCGCTGCATCTCTTCGCCCTGACTGGCCACGACAGCACAGCTCATGCTGTGCTGAGTGCCGAGGCGGTGCCCGACAAACCCGTGGCTGTTCGCATACACCGACCGACCGCGATGACTGCTGACCCCGGCGCCTTCGCTGCCGGTAATCCGGCCATCTACGGCAAATGCCGCCGCCTCGCACCGACGGGCCAGCTCAATCGCGTCCTCCGCCGTCAGGTCCCAGGGGTGATCCAGATCCAGATCCGGACGCAGACTTGCCATCCGCGCTGCATCCGCCAAGCCGTTGCAGGGGTCGGCGCCAGTCGCGCGCGCGATCGTGATGGCGGCGGCTACCGCACTGCGGATACCGTCATCGCTGAGATCGCCGGTCGTCGCATTGCCCTTGCAGCCATTCACATACACGGTGATGCCCAGCTCCCGGTCCTGCTGGAACTCGAGGCTCTCGACCTCGCCATTGCGCACGCTGACGGTCAGTCCACGGCTGGCCGACAGACCCGCTTCGGCCTCCAGGGCACCGTCATTGCGGGCGCAATCCAGCGCCAGCGCAACGCGGGATTCAAGAGTAACGGCGTCTGGGAGCAGAGCTACGGGAGCATTCATGAGCGTGAGCGATCAACAGACAGCAGGGCTTCAATTGCAGCCAGTCGCTGGGGAGTCCCCACGTCAGACCACAATCCAGTATGCAGGGCGCCGCTGAGGTGTCCGCGCGTGGCCGCAGCGCGCAGCAACGGTGCCAGGCCAAATGCGCCGGGGGTGCAGCCGGCAAACAGGGCCGGATGCAGTACCGAGACGCCACTATAGGTGTACTGCGGTGGCGCCGGCGCCACAACGCGGTCTCCGGCCAGCGCGAAATCCCCCTGCGGATGATGGGCCGGATTCGGCACCAGGATCAGGTGCCCCTGGTCCGCCGCGGGCATGCGCCGCGCCTGAGCGACGAGGTCCGGGACGGATACGTCGGCATAGACATCACCATTGATCACGAGGAATGGCGCGTCCCCCAGCAGCGGCAAGGCCCGGTGAATGCCGCCGCCGGTCTCCAGCGCCGGCCAGCCCTCGTCGGAGTAGCAAATGCGCAGGCCATAGCGCTCGCCGCCGCCCAGCGTCTCGCGAATCTGCGCGCCCAACCAGCCGAGGTTGATCACCACCTGACCGACCCCGGCATCCGCAAGACGCCGCAGGTGGTGCTCGATCAACGGCCGTCCGGCCACAGGAATCAGAGGCTTGGGCATGTGATCGGTAAGCGGCCGCATTCGCTCGCCACGACCGGCAGCCAGAATGAAGGCGCTGGGCATGAAAGCCGCGGTCACAATAGCCCAGCTACTTGAAAGGGCCGACACCCACTACGGAACGCGTCGCCAACGCGAGGGGTAGCCGCCCGATACCGCTTCAAACAGCCGCCGCTCACGCGGCCATCCCGAGGTCGTCGAACAGCTGCAGCAACGGCGCCAGCTGGGGGTAGCGGCCGGCCACTTCACGGACATAGCCGATGAATCGCGGCACATCCGCAAGGTAGTGGGGCTTGCCGTCGCGGTAATTGATGCGCGCGAAGATGCCGATGACCTTCAGGTGGCGCTGGATGCCCATCCAATCGGTCTGGCGCTGAAACTCGCTGAACTCCGGTGCGACCGGTACGCCGGCGCGCAGCGCCTGCTCCCAGTACGCACGCGTCCACCGCGCCAGGCTGGCTGCGGGCCACGACAGAAACGCATCGCGCAGCAACGAAGCCAGATCGTAGGTGACCGGCCCCTCGACTGCGTCCTGAAAATCGAGAATGCCCGGCCCCGGCTCGGTCAGCATCAGGTTCCGCGGCATGTAATCGCGGTGTACATAAACCCGCGGCTGGGCCAGCGCGGACTCCACCAACAGCGCATTGATGCGATCGAGCTGTGTGCGCTGCCCTTGCTTCAGGCTGCAGCGCAGATGCCGGGCCACGTACCAGTCCGGAAACAGCGCCAGTTCCCGCATCAGCAGCGGCTCGTCATACAGGGGCAGAACGCCGGGCCGCGTCGCCAATTGCCAGCGCACCAGTGCGGCAATCGCAGCCTGCATCAGGCGCTCGATACTCGCCTCGTCCAGCCCTGCATTGACCGCCTGCAGATAGGTCTGACGACCGAGGTCGTCCAGCAACAAGTATCCGCGTTCCAAGTCCTGAGCCAGTATCCGCGGCCCGTGCAGCCCCGCCTCGTGCAGCAGCGCTGCAACCCTCAGAAAGGGCCTGCAGTCTTCCTGCGCCGGAGGCGCATCCATCACCACCCAACTCCCGGAGGGGCCCTCAACGCGAAAATAGCGCCGGAAACTGGCATCCGCGGAAGCCGGCGCAAAGCGGGCATGCTCCAGACCCAACGCAGAAAACGCCCAGTCTCGCGCTGCTAGAGCGCGCGCATCGAGGGGCACGGAGTCGTCGTTCACAAAAGCCAGGTGAGTCAAACCGGCGCGCAGCATAAAACATCTGCTGCCGGCGGCGCGATTGCGCAGGCGCGGCGCGGCACCGATACTTCCGCAAAAAGGAAAGCCATTGTTCTGGAATCGCCTAGCGTTGCCGGTTGGCCTTGCGGCCACTCTGCTGGCCAGCACCCCCGTCTGGGGCGCTGGCGCGGCTTCGTGTTCGCAGCTGACAGACCTTCCCCCCAACCCCCAGCCCGCGCTTGAAGTCCCGCTGGATTCGCGCCTGTACCTGTCGGCGGACAACGTCGATGTAGATCAAGGCGGACGCTCGCAGTTCTCGGGTTCGGTCACGCTGCGCCAGGGCGACAAGACCTTCACCGCCGACAATCTCGACTTCGACGAAACTGAACGTCGCGTTGAGGTCGACGGCGACTCGGTGTTCCACAACCGCGAACTGATGATCCGTTCGTCCGGCGCCACATTCGATATCGACGATGAGACCGGCAGCTTCCACGACACCGAATTCACGTTGCCGGAGCGCGCGGCGCGCGGCGAATCCTCCGAGGTCACGCTGAACAGCGACGGCACCGCAGGTCTGGCCGATGTGCGCTACACCACCTGCGAAACCGGCTCCAACGCCTGGTATCTGGAATCCAGCAACATCAAACTCGACTACGAGGAAGGCCTTGGCACCGCCACTCACGCACGCCTACGCTTCTTTGGCGTACCCATCCTGTATTCCCCTTGGCTGCAGTTCCCGATCGACGACCGCCGCCGCAGCGGCATCCTGTTTCCAACCATCGGCAACTCCGATCGCACCGGCTGGGATTTGCGCCTACCGGTTTACCTGAACCTGGGGCCCAACTACGACGCCACCATCACGCCACGTATGATGTCTAATCGCGGCCTGCAAACCACGCTGGACAGCCGCTACCTCTTGCCTCGTGCCGAAGGCGCCGTGTCCTACGAGTATCTCGGCGACGATAGCCGCACCAACACCCGGCGCGACTATCTGCAGGTCAGCCATCAGGGCCTCATCAACCGCCGCCTGGCTGTGGACCTGCGCTATGGCGAAGTCAGTGATCCCGCGTACTTTGAAGACCTGGGCGGCGATATTGACCTCAGCTCGATTACCCATCTCGAGCGCAGTGCGCGTCTGACCTATGTGGCGCCGTCCGCGTACACCATTCAGGCCCTGCTGCAGGACTACCAGACCATCGCCAGCAATCTTGAGGCGGCCGACGACCCTTATCGCCGTCTGCCCCAGATTCGAGCCGAGGCGCTGACCCGCGCCGCGCTCTGGGACACGCGCGTGGGCATGGTCGGCGAGTACGTGAATTTCGCGCGCGAGAATTCCGTGGAGGGGCAGCGCTTGGACCTGCACCCCTACCTGCGCATGGAGAGAGACCGTGTCTCATGGTTCACCCAAAGCCAGCTCGACTTCCGCTACACGACCTACGAACTGACCGGCGACGCCGACCAACCTGCACGGGTCGATCGCGCACTGCCAATGTTCAGTACCGAGGCCGGCCTGCGCTTTGAACGCACGGGCAGCAGCGGCGCGCCGCAGACGCTGGAGCCACGGCTGGCATACCTTTACGTCCCCTACCAGGATCAGGATGACATTCCGGTATTCGATGCCGGCGAGCCCGACTTCGACTTCACGCAATTGTTCGCGCGCAATCGCTTCTCCGGCGGCGATCGCGTCGCTGACGCCAACCAGTTCGCGGTGGCGCTGACTGGCCGCCAGTTTGATGCGGACACCGGTGCGGTGAAGGCCGCGGTCAGTGTCGGTCAGCTGTATCGATTCGAAACGCCGCGTGTGGCCCTGCCCGACGAACCACCGCCGGACCGGGGAGCAACCGACTTCATCGGCAGCTTCGACTATTTTCTCAGTCAGCACTGGAGCACGCGGCTGATATCGCAGTGGTCGCCGGAAGCCGCTGAATTTACGCGCAACAGCGCGGCCATCCGCTACCGTGACGAGCGTCGGCGCTTCGAGTTCGCCTATCGCTATCGCGCCGACCAGCTGGAGCAGACCGACATGATTGCCGCCACCCCGCTATGGGGCGGACTGAGCCTGTCGGCCCGCTGGCGCTATTCCCTGCGCAGCAATCTGTCGCTCGACACCTATGCGGGCCTGGAGTACGACACCTGCTGCTGGGCGGTGCGGACCTCCTACCGGCGCTACATTGCCAGCAGCGATGGCCGCCTCAATAGCGGCATCTACGTTCAGCTGGAACTCAAGGGCCTGGCACGGCTGGGCTCGGGTCTGGAGAACCTCTTCCCGAGAGAAGAGGTCTATTGATCTGCCTACACCCACCCGGCTGGGCGATAATGCCGTTCTGCCGTTATCTGGAACCCCTGATGAACCCGATCAAACCCCTGTTGTCCGCCGCCACTTTTGCGCTGGCGAGTCTGCTGTTCGCCGGCACCGCCGGTGCGGCGACGCAACCGCTCGATCGCATTCTGGTGATCGTCAACGATGGCGTGATACTGCAGAGCGAGGTTGAGCGCGCGATGGACGATGCGCGACGCCAGATCAGCGAGCGCGGCATCACGGCGCCACCCGAGAGTGCATTGCGCGCGCAGGTACTCGAGCGCCTGATACTGACGCGAGTACAGACCCAACGCGCGCAGCAAGCCGGTATCCGTGTCGATGATCGAGACCTCAATGAGGTACTGACCGGCCTCGCCAAACAGAACAACATGAACCTGGCGCAGTTCGCAGACGCCATCCGCAAGGATGGGCTGGACTTTCTGGCGGTGCGCGAACAAATCCGCGAAGAAGTCCTGATCCAGCGCTTGCGCGCCAAGGAAGTCGAGAGCCGCGTTGCCATCACTGATCAGGACGTCGATCTGTTTCTAGCCAGCACCGGCGCGGACGAGAACGTGGAGTACCGCCTGTCTCACATCCTGGTAGCGCTACCCGAAGGCGCCTCTGCAGACATACGTGACCAGGCGAATGCCAAGGCCGATAAGCTGCTCGCGCGCATCAAGGCGGGCGAGGATTTCGCACAGCTCGCCATTGCCAACTCGGACGGCCAGCAAGCACTGCAGGGTGGCGATCTGGACTGGCGCAAGAGCGGCGACCTCCCCAGCCTGTTTGCCAGTGCGGCCGCAAAGCTCTCGCCCGGAGAAGTCAGTGAGGTCATTGAAGCCGGCGGCGGCTTTCATATCATCAAGCTGGTTGACCAGCGGGGCGGCGAGTCGCGCAAGACCGCGGTCGAGACCCAGGCACGCCACATCCTGATTCAGACCAACGCCGTGCGTGACGACGATCAGGCACGGCTGCTCGCGCGCGACATCTATAACCGGCTGCAGGCGGGTGAGGATTTCGCCAAGTTGGCCAAACAGTACTCGGACGACCCCGGCTCGAAGAACAGCGGGGGCGACCTCGGCTTCCAGCCGCCAGGCGTGTTCGTGCCGGAGTTCCAGGTACGCCTGGACCAGCTGCAGCCGGGTGAGCTCTCGCCGCCGTTTCGCACCCAGTTCGGCTGGCATGTCGCGGGTCTGGTTGAACGCCGTACGCGCGACACCACCGTCGAGACCCGCCGCGCCCGTGCGCGCGCCGTACTCGGCAACCGCAAGGCGGCCGAGGAATATGACGTCTGGTTGCGCCGTCTGCGCAATGAAGCCTACGTTGAGTACCGCACCCCCACCGACGCTGTTGCCGCAGACAAATCCTGAGCTTGACGGTTACTGCCGTGCGACGTGATTCGGATGCAGCGCCGCCACGCATCCTGATCACGCCGGGCGAGCCGGCGGGCATCGGACCCGATCTGGTCTGCGCGATCGCGCAGCAGGCCTGGCCGGCTGAGTTGGTCGCGATCTGCGATCCGGAGCTGCTGACCCAACGGGCGCGGCAACTGGCGATGGACCTGCGCTGCGCCCCGTACACGGCGGGTGCAGCGCCGCAACCACATCGGCCGGGCAACCTCACTGTATGGCCGGTGAAGCTCAAGGCTCCGGTCCATCCGGGACAGCTCAATCCGCTGAACGCGGCCTATGTGCTGAAGACGCTGCAGCTGGCTGCCGACGCTTGTCGATCCGGACAGGCTGCCGCCCTGGTGACAGGTCCCGTGCAGAAGAGCGTCATCAATGACGCCGGCATCAGCTTCAGCGGACATACCGAGTTTCTGGCGCAGCATTGCGAAGCGCCGCTGCCGGTCATGATGCTGGTTGCCGAGGCCCGTGGCCGCGCGCTGCGCGTAGCGCTGGCAACCACGCATCTGCCACTGAGGGCCGTTGCCGACGCCATCACTGCGCCCCGACTGGAGCAGGTACTGCAGATACTCGTGGCTGACCTGCAGCGCCTGTTCGGCATTGCACGGCCGCGCATCCTGGTTTGCGGGTTGAATCCGCACGCTGGCGAACACGGTCATCTGGGGCACGAAGAGCTTGCGGTAATCACCCCGGTGCTGGAGCGCATGCGCCAGTCCGGCCTGGACCTGATCGGTCCACTCCCTGCGGATACCCTGTTCACGCCGGGACCGCTGGCCGAGGCCGACGCGGTGCTAGCGATGTACCACGATCAGGGGCTGCCGGTGCTCAAGTACGCCGGCTTCGGCGAGGCGGTCAATATCACGCTGGGCCTGCCCATCGTGCGGACTTCGGTCGACCACGGTACCGCGCTTGATCTTGCCGGCAGCGGGCGCGCGCACGCCGGTAGCCTGCAAGCAGCACTGCAGCTGGCGATAGAACTGTCAGGACGCCGAACGTGAACATCCAGCACTCAGCAAAGAAGCGTTTCGGCCAGAACTTTCTGCACGACCCCTATGTGATTGAGCGCATTCTGCGCGCGGTCAATCCGCAGCCGGGGGAGCATGTCGTGGAGATCGGGCCGGGACTCGGCGCGCTCACGGTGCCGCTGCTGGAGCGACTGCACAGCCTCGACGTCGTCGAGCTGGACCGAGACGTCATCCCGCATCTGCGAAGTGCCTGCGGCGACGCAGCCGGCCTGCGCATCACGCAGGCGGACGCCCTCAGCGTCGATTACGCGCGTTTCGCTCCGGCGGGGGCAAAGCTGCGCATCATCGGCAACCTCCCCTACAACATCTCGACGCCGCTGCTGTTTCACCTGTTGAGTCAGGCCGCAGTGATCGCGGACATGCATTTCATGCTGCAGAAGGAAGTTGTGGATCGCATGTGCGCGGACGCCGGCGATGCAGCCTATGGCCGACTTTCTGTCGCGCTGGCCGCTCGCAGCCGGGTTGAGCATCTGTTCAATGTGGGCGCTGGGGCCTTCCATCCGGCACCGCAAGTCGAGTCAGCCATCGTGCGCATCGTGCCGAGGGCTCCCGATTTCGAGATAGCGGACTGGGCCCGGTTCGATGCCGTTGTCACCGCCGCATTTTCCCAGCGCCGCAAAACCCTATCCAACGCCCTGAAGGGCCTGATGGACGCTGATCGCATCCGCGCTGCCGGCATTGACCCAGGCTTACGCGCCGAGCGCCTGCACGCACGCGATTTCGCCAAACTGTCCGGCGCCTGAATCGGCCGGGTTGGCCAGTTGACGCTGCCGCGCGCGCGTGGATACTGAATCCACCGTCAACTGACAGAGCTGCACATGACCTACCGTCACATACTCGCAGCCATCTCCCTGGACGAGCAGGGCGCTGATGTCCTGCGCCGGGCGCGCGCCATGGCCCAACAGGACGCAGCGAAGCTGAGTGTCCTTCATGTGGTCGAGTACATTCCGCTGGAAACCGGCGAGGCGTTGATGGCCGCGCCTGCCGATCTTTCGCAGCAACTGGTCGAACAGGCGCGCGAACAGCTCACGAGTCTGTGCGCCCAGCAGGATGTTCCGGAATCTTCGGTGCATATCGGCAACGGCGCGGTTTCGCGGGAGGTCAGCCGCTGCGTCGAGGAACTGGGCGCCGACCTGATCGTGGTTGGGCATCAACCACGCCGCGGTTTTCTCGCCAGCCTGTTCAACCATACCGAGCAGGACGTGGTGCAGCGCGCGCCATGCGATGTGCTGGTGGTTGCGCTGCCCTGAGCCAGCGTACCGACCAAGTGCATCTATAGCGGATCGACCGGCCGCCCCTGCAACCAGGCGAGTGCCTGCGGCCCTTCCAGTGCCGGCTCCACCGCTGCACCCGCGAGTAGATTGCAACCGATGGCGGCCCAGCGCGCACGCATGTCCGCCGTAGCGACCGCACCGGCCACCACAACGGCACCCCGCCGATTGGCAGCGCTGAGCATCGCCCGTGCGACCTCTTCGTTGCTGGCGATATGCTCCCCGGCTACCAACAAGGTTGCCGACAGCGTGCTTTCCAGCGCCGGCGCAGAATTGAAGTCTCTGAGCGCAAGGCGCACCCCCCGGGCCAACAGGCGCTCGGCCTCCGGATGCATCCCGACTGCCTCAGCCATGCCGTCAGGTGTCAGCGCGAACAGCAGCCGATCACCTTGCGCGTCATATCGATCCAGCAATTCGAGCACGTGATTGGAGAACTCGCGATCGCGCAACTGCCAGCCGGAAATATCGATGACCACCGGCAGCAGGGGCAGCCCCTGTTCATGCGCACTGAGATGATGCTCACACGCCCGGCACACCTGCCACAGCTCTAGATCGCCCAGCAGGCCGGCACGCCCGGCCGCCCGCAGCAGCTCGTCATGTTCGATACGGCCATAGCGCGGATGCATCCAATACAGATTCGAAAGCATCGCGCGCGGTATTCCGCGCTGCACATCGATAACCGGCAACATCTGCAGATGGAACTGGTTCAGCGCTACCGCAGAATGAATCTCGCGTTCCAACTCCAGACGCCGACGCTTCTCGGGATCGACCTCGGTGCCAAACAGGCGGTAACAGCCCCGCCCTGCCTGCTTGGCGTCGTACATCGCCGCATCCGCGTGCCGCAGCAGCCCCTCGACGTCGGACTCGTCCAGCGGATAGAGGGTAATGCCGATACTGGCGCGACTGACAATCTCTAGGCCCGGAATGTCCAATGGCTGCGAGAAACGATCCACCAGCTTCTGCGCGAGGAAGCTCGCGTCCTCCGGAGTGCGCAGCCCCGGCGCCAGCACGACGAACTCATCCCCCGCCAGTCGCGCAACGGTGTCAGTCGGCCGCACTGCGGACTTCAGACGCTCAGCCACGGCTTTCAGCACGGCGTCGCCGATATCGTGGCCATGCTGATCATTGATCTGCTTGAAGCGGTCGAGATCAAGGAAGAAAACGCCCATCAGCCGCGTGGTGCGCTGTGCCAGCAGACGCGCCTGACTGATGCGGTCATACAGCATGACGCGATTCGGCAAACCCGTCAGCGAGTCGTGATGTGCCAGATGCTGCAACTTCTCCTCTGCAACCAGCCGATCACCGATATCGACGGCGATTGCCATGAACACGGGGGGCTCTTCCTCGCGCGAGTAGTTGAGGCGCACCTCGACCGGATAGGTGCTGCCATCCCGACGGCGATGCGAGCACCGATAGATCAGATGCTCCTGTTCGCCCCCACGCAGCTGGTTGAGGAAATTCTGGAACGCCTCCGGATCAAGGTCAGCGCTGATTTCAAGCGGTGACATCCGCGCCAGCTCCTCGGCGCCATACGCCAGATTGCGCCGCGCGCCGCGATTGACCTCAAGAAACCTCAGCGTCTGCGCATCGAAGATGAATACCTCTTCCAGCGCGCTGTCCAGCAGACGCCCCAGGCGCGTGGCCAGATTCTCACCGCGCAGTCGCTCGCTGATGTCCCGAACGATCACCACCAAGCCGGAGGTGTCGTCGAAACTCATCGTCTGCACCCAGAGCTCCACCGGGAACGTGGTGGCGTCCTTGCGCCAGCCAACCACCTTGGGCAGGCGCTGAGCGCTGCGCCCGGCGATGTAATCGCTGATCCTGACCCCTGGCGAGTTGAGAAACGGTACCGGCATGAGCTTGGTCACCGTGAAGCCTTCGAGCTCGTGCCGCGAGTAGCCGAACATGCGCTCCGCGCGGGCATTGGCGATGCGCACCACCCCGGCCGGATCGGTCATCAGCAGACCCTCGTCGAGATGATCGACGACCGCCTGCGATAGCCGCGCCTCGCGGCGCAGCGCGTCCATCTCGCCAACCTGCCGCGAGTTGTCTCGCAACACCATCGTGACGCCATCAACGGCGCCGTCGCGAGCCCGCAGCAGACACGCCATGGTCTCTACCGGGCGGATCTCCCCATGGCGCGTACGCAACCGCGCCGAGTAGGCAGGCACATCAGCCAGTTGCTGCAACGACCGCTCGGCGGCGCTGGGCTCCAGCGCATCGTCCTTGCCGAGCACATGACAGATGGAATACACCAGTCGCCCGCGGGCGTCGGCCAGATTCCAGCCGGTGAGCCGTTCGGCGGTCGCATTCAGAAAGCGCACACGTCCGTCCCTGTCCGTCGCGATGATGCCGTAACTCAGCGCATCCATAACATGACCGGCACGCGATCGAAATTCATCCATCGCAGCCGCCGCAGGGCCGCCGCCGGCCGTCATTTCGGCCAGCGCCGCACCGGTGCGCCGCGGGTCAGCCCGACGCACCCACTCGGGGGTGATGCCCCGTGCCCGCCACCACATCAGCGCGGGTAGTGTCAGCATCAGCAGCGCCAGCAGCAACACCAGCCAGCCAGTACGCCGCAGATGCTCTATCGCCTCCTCGCGGACGACGGCCGTGACGGTTGGCCCCAGGCGGTATTCGACGCTGCCAAGCAAGCGCCCTTCCTCGTCCAGGACCCGGCGCTGGCCTACGCTCCCGGTAAACGCATACAGCACCCTTCTCAACCAGACCGATACCCCCTCGGGCAGCACCGGAATTTCCACGCTCTGGAAGATGCCTGCCTGAGTCAGCAGCACGCCCTCGCCATCAAAAACGGCGACGTAACGCAGCGGCAGCGATACCTCCTGCAGCAGACGGTGTACGACCGGCCGCAGAACCCGCGATCCGGCACGGGCGGCCAGCTCATCGCGCAGTTGGGCAACGACGCGATCGCCCACCACCGCGTGATCCAAGCGGGTCTGCAGGCGCGCGGCATGTACCAGGCTATAGACCGAAAGCCCCGCCATTACCAAGGCAAGAATCAGCCATGCCGAACCTCCGATCAGCGTCTGACGACGCAGTGCCGCCTGGCGAAGTGGGCTCATTGCTGAGCGCTCAACGCGTAAACAGCTCGGGCTCTTCGGTCACCACCGAGCGCACTGAAACATCGGCCCCGCCCAGCGACAAGCCTAGGCTGGTCAGCGTCGGTGCCAGCAGCTGATCACCGAATACCGCCAGGCCGCTACCAAGCTGACTGCGAAACGCAGCCTCGATGGCCTGGCGTGCGTTGGCAAGCGCCGCATCCAGCAGACCGAGGGCTGGCAGCGTGCCATTGCCGGCATCGATGACGACGTTCAGCACGAGGTTGGAAGGAATCTGCGAGATGGCGCTAGCCAGAACCTCTGCCTGTGGCCGACCAATCGACTGTGCATCTCCCGGGAACGGCGCGGAGAACTCCAGCGTCGCGTCGTCGCTGGGAATGTCCACCAGGGCAAATGCGTCAATCCGCACCCTCACCGGCAGCGTAATGCCGGCGACCGGCAACGGTACATTGCGGACATCGACCAGCGTCACCGCCTGCGGCGTCGGGCTGGGCAGGTTGATGTCGTCAAATCGACCGACGCCAATCCGCGAGATGCTGGAACGCGCTCGTACCAGCACACGGTCGCTCTCCTGCCCACGCCGCGCGCACCGAATCTCCTCGACAGTAGCGGTCGCTTGGGCCGCCTCCACAAACAACGGCAGCGCTACGCGCCCCAGCAGCGGCAGATCCAGATTGATGTCGGCCTCCAGAATGGCCTGGCCGTTAGCGGCGTAGGTGTCGGACCCCGCGGCGGCGGGGACGCCCGGAGAGAGATTGGCCTGATTGCCCGGCTGTATGAACCGGAAGCGCCCGCTGCTGCTATCCAGCGGGGGCGGCAGATCAACCGGCACGTCGAGCAGGGCGGCGCCGTTGGCGGCCTGGGCAACAGCCAGCATCAGTGCCCCCGCGTTGACCAAGGTGCCACTCAAGGTGCCGGCGGCCGCGTCCTCCAGAACAAGAACCTCTCCTGGCGTAACCTCGGTTGGCAGCACCGCGGCATCGGCTATCCGCTGTGCGGCCGCCAGCGCAATGGTGTTGCCGGTGTTGCCCACCGCAGTGACGAGCGCGTCCAGAAAATCACGCGTCGGCACATCGACCTCGAGAATCTCATCCGGAGACCCGACGCCGGCATCTTCAAGAATGTCTGCTACCGGAACGTCAGCTCCCAGCAGATTTCGATAGCTGACCAGATCAAGATTGACGGGCGCGCCCAGCGCCTGGCTCAGAAAATTGTTCAGGACATTGGGGCTGAGCTGCGCGAGCCGGCTGCCCACCTCGATCGAAGCCATGGGCCGCGAATAGGCCGCAGCCGTCGCCACTAACAGACTGGGACCGCCGGCGCGGCCGGTGAACTGCATCAATCGAGCGGGTGCCGGGCGCTGCAGATAGACCCGCACCGCGCGGTTCTTGTCCTCGGGCGCGGTTTCGAAGTAGCGATTGCCATCTGCGCTGGTACGCCGGCGTCCGACTTCGACGCGATCGGGCGTAATGGCGACATCCGGCTGACTCTCGTTGCGGCTGTTTCGGCGAATGCTGCCCAGCGTTTCCGCAAACGCGGCGGCTTCCGCGTTCTCGGGCACCCCCATGCACCCACCCGCGACCCGCGCGGCATCCAGCGCCGCCATGTTGGCAACCCGCTGCAGATCACGCTGCGCAAAGTACAGCCGGCCCATGTCGATGGCCAGCGCCGCCGCGGCCAGACCGGAGATCAGCCCGATCGCGGCGAACACGGCTGCCGCGCCACGCTGGCGCTGGCGGGGTGGGGTTCTGCGTGGGCGGCGCTGGCTGTGCATCAGATCGCAGCTCAGGAGCCGCTGCCGCTCCGGCCGACAAAGCTTTCGCGGTCAAAGCGCGGCGGGACGGGCTGATCAAAGCTATTCAGATA
>JBFJKG010000001.1:0-22132 GCA_041635075.1 Solimonas sp. | reverse complement strand
GAGCACGTCTTGCAGCATGTTGCGCAAGTGCACGCGCACCAGCGTCGGCGTGGTACCACTGATCGCGCCGCGGACCATGGCCAGGTGAATCGTGTTGTCGATCGTGTCCTGGTAGGTCACGAGTCGAAACTCGCCAAACTCAGTGTTGACGTGGGTTTCGGCCACCCGCTCCACCGTGTGTTCATTATCCAGCCGGTAGCGGATCAGGTCGGCGATCGTGCCCAGCTTGAGTCCATGCTCGCGCGCGAAGGTCTCCAGATCCGGGCGCCGCGCCATCGTGCCGTCCTCGTTGAGGATCTCCACGATCACCGCTGCAGGGGTCAGGCCGGCCAGCCGCGCCAGATCGCACCCGGCTTCGGTATGTCCAGCCCTCGTCAACACGCCGCCTGGCTGCGCCATCAACGGGAACACGTGGCCCGGCTGTACCAAATCTTCCGGCCGCGCGTCGGCCTTGACTGCGGTGCGCACGGTATGTGCACGGTCATGCGCCGAGATGCCGGTGGTCACGCCGCTCGCGGCCTCGATCGAGACCGTGAAGGCGGTCTTGTGGCTTTCCTCGTTGCGCGAAACCATCTGCGGCAAGCGCAGCTGGCGGCAGTGATCCTGGGTCAGCGTCAAGCAGATCAGACCACGGCCATACCGGGCCATGAAATTGATGTCTTCCGGACGCACCATCGAGGCTGCCATCACCAGATCGCCTTCATTCTCGCGATCCTCGTCATCCATCAGGATGACCATCTTGCCGGCCTTGATGTCGGCGATGATGTCCTCGGCAGAGTCCAGCCGACTGCTGCGTGCCTCGCCTATCGTTGAAACCTTGCTATTCATGCGTGCTCTCTTTCGGCCAGCAACCGCTCCAGATAACGTGCAATCACGTCCACCTCAAGATTCACGGTGTCGCCGACGACCAAAGTTCCCAGCGTCGTATGCCGGGCCGTATGCGGAACGATGTTAACGCCGAAGCGGCTTGCCGACACTTCGTTGACGGTCAGACTGACCCCGTCGATACAGATGGAGCCCTTGCGCGCGACATAGCGCTTGAGGTCGCCGGGGCACTCGAACACGAGGCGCCACGACCGCGCATCCTCGGCCTTTTCGACCAGCGTGCCGATCCCGTCGACATGACCGCTGACGATATGCCCGCCTAGCGCCTTGGCTGGGGTCAGTGCGCGCTCGAGGTTCACCGAACGCCCAACCCGCCATTGAGCCGCAGTTGTCGCGGCCAGCGTCTCCATCGACAGATCGGCCGTAAACGTATCGGCCGTCAGATGCACCGCCGTCAGGCACACGCCACTGGTGGCGATGCTGTCTCCCAGCTGTGAGCCTTCGAAGAAGCCCGGTGCCGAGAACGTCATTCGTTGATCGCCCCCAACTACCTCGGTAGCAAGCAGTTGACCCATCACTTCGATAATGCCGGTGAACATGTAAGTGCCCCTCAAACCGGAGTGAGTTGCGCGGTCAACCGAAGATCGTTGCCGATCTGACGCACGTCCTGCCACTGCAGCTGCACAGCCTGCGACAGCCGCTCCATCCCTGGCAGATGGGCCAGCGGCCGCGCCTCATGTCCCAGCAGCATCGGCGCCACGTAGGCAACGATCTCGTCCACCAGACCGTGTTGCAGAAACGCCCCGGCCAACCGCGGGCCGCACTCCAGCACCACGGCATTGACCTCATGCTCGGCCAATGCACGCAACGCCGCGTCAGGGTCCAGCACGCCCTCGCGCGTCATGCGTACGACCACCGCCTCGACATCAGGTGGCTGCTGCACCGGCGGCGCGCCAACCAGCCAGAAACGCCGCGCGCCACTGCCCCAGACCCGCGCCGAACTGGGGACCCGCATCCGGGTATCCATGACAATGCGATCGGGCTGGCGTGCCAGCTCCGTGAGGCCGCGGGCACTCAATTGCGGATCGTCCGCCAGCACGGTTGCCGATCCGGTCAGCACCGCGCCCGCTTCGGCGCGCAGACGATGTGCATCTGCACGGGCATCATCACCAGTAATCCACTGGCTCTCGCCGCCGGCCATCGCCGTGCGCGCGTCGAGGCTGATGCCGGTTTTCAGCGTCACAAACGGCCGGCCGCGCGCCATGCGTGAAACAAAGCCGCGGTTGATCCGCGACGCCTCGGCGGCCATCAGCCCCAGTTCCACCTCGATCCCGGCGGCGCGCAACGCAGCTATGCCACGGCCTGCAACCTTGGGATTAGGGTCTTGCATCGCCACCCAGACGCGGCCCACCCCCGCATTCAGCAATGCGTCGACACAGGGCGGTGTACGGCCGTGGTGGGCACAGGGTTCAAGACTGACAAATACGTCGGCGCCGCGTGCCCTGGCGCCGGCCTCTGCCAGCGCCAGAACCTCCGCATGCGCTTGCCCGGCCCGCAAATGTGCGCCGGTGCCCACCACCCGCCCATCGCGCGCGACGACGCAGCCCACACGCGGATTCGGATGCGTGCTCAGACAGCCGCGCTCGGCGAGACGCAGCGCCTGTGCCATCAATACGGCCGCCAGTTCAGGGGTCATAGCCAAAGCGCCGCGAAGCGATTCCGCGACAACTGCACGCTGCAGTGCTGGACAAGATCGGATGGCATACCTGCACTCAGCCCTTCGCGAGCTTCGTGTCCTCGCCCGCTTTGCGCGCATCCTTCTTCTTCGGCGCGTCACCTTCTGGGCTGCCGGTAATCAGCGGCAGCTGCGAGCGCCGCTCCTCGGCGCTGGGCAGGGTCTGCAGGCGATCTATCTCTTCGCGGAAAGCGTTCACGTCCTCGAAGCTGCGATAGATCGAGGCAAATCGCACATAGGCGACATGGTCGAGGTCGCGCAGCTCTTCCATGACCCACTCGCCGAGCTGGCGCGAAGGTACTTCCCGCTCGCCACTCGCGCGCAGCTTGCGCATCACAGCGTCGATCGCGTGATCGACACGCTCTGGGGCTACCGGGCGCTTGTAGATCGCATGCTCGACACCCTGGCGCAGTTTGTCCTCGCGGAACGGCTCCGGATCGCCACTGCGCTTGACGATGTTCGGCATCTGCAGTTGCGCGCGTTCAAACGTGGTGAAACGACCGCCGCACTGCTCGCATTCGCGCCGACGGCGCACCTGGGTGCCATCTTCGGCCAGCCGCGAGTCCACGACCCGGGTATCCAGCGTTTTGCAAAAAGGGCAGTACATCGGGCTTAACCGAGCACTCGCCGGCGATCATCGCCCTGGCGAGGCCGCACCTCGCCTCCGCGATCGATTGCGATCTGCCTAGGCTGCACGCGAAATCGAGCCATAGACCGGGAAGCCGGCGCAGAGCTGCTCGACTTCGCCCCTGACCCGCAGCACGGCCGCGTCAACGTCGCCGCCGGCACTCATGGTATCGATCAGGTCCGCAATCCAATGCGCCACCTGGGCCATGTCAGCCTCGGCAAAGCCGCGCGTGGTCGAGGCCGGGGACCCAAGGCGCAGGCCCGAGGTCACGAATGGCGACTTCGGATCGTTCGGCACCGAGTTCTTGTTGACGGTGATATGGGCGCGGCCCAGCACCGCCTCGGCGTCCTTTCCGGTCACGTTCTTGGCCACCAGATCCAGCAGGAACAGGTGGTTGTCGGTTCCGCCCGACACGACCTTGTAGCCGCGATCCAGGAACACCTTGGCCATCGCCCGGGCATTGGCCACTACACGCTTCTGATAGTCCTTGAAACTGGGGTCCAGTGCCTCCTTGAAGGCAACAGCCTTGGCGGCGATCACATGCATCAGCGGCCCACCCTGAATGCCCGGGAACACCGCCGAATTGAGCTTCTTGTAGAACTCCTCACTCTGGCCACGGCTGAGGATGATGCCGCCGCGCGGACCGCGCAGCGTCTTGTGTGTGGTGCTGGTGACGACATGCGCGTGCGGTAGCGGGCTCGGATACTCACCGGCCGCAACCAGACCCGCGACATGCGCCATGTCCACCCAGAAGATGGCACCAACCTGGTCCGCAATCTCGCGCATGCGCTTCCAGTCTTTAACCCGCGAGTACGCCGAGAAGCCGCCGATGATCATCTTCGGCCGCGTTTCATGTGCGATTCGCTCCATCTCGTCATAGTTGATGACGCCGCTAACCGGATCCAGCCCATAGGGCACGATCTTGTACTGCTTGCCCGAGAAGTTCGCCGGATTGCCGTGAGTCAGGTGTCCGCCTTGGGCGAGGTTCATGCCCATGACCGTGTCCCCTGGCGACACCAGCGCGAGGAAGATCGCGGCATTGGCTTGCGCGCCGGAATGCGGCTGTACGTTGGCGTAATCGCAGTCAAACAGCTTCTTGACGCGTTCGATTGCCAGCGTCTCGGCCACGTCGACATGCTCGCAGCCACCGTAGTAGCGCTTGCCGGGATAACCCTCGGCATACTTGTTGGTCAGCGCGCTGCCCTGCGCCTCCATCACGGCTGGACTGGCGTAATTCTCCGAGGCTATCAGTTCGATGTGCGCCTCCTGCCGTGCAGATTCGGCAAGAATCGCTGCATTGAGTTCGGAATCAAACTGGGCAAGGGTCTTGGCGTTGGTCCACATCTTGAAATTCACTCGGAAACATTAATTGACCCGCAGGCCGGGCCCCGCGACGGGCGCACAGCTGCGGACGACCTTCTCACACTGCCGACGACGACCCGCCGCGGCTATACCGTTCAATCCACGACTTCCAGCATCAGGTCCAGTGCGGCGCGTGCCGGACCGGCGACCTCGGGTGGAACCCGGATGCGATTCACCGTTTGACCCGCAACCACGCTGTCCAGCACCCATGCTAGATGCTGGGGGTCGGTGCGGAACATGGTCGAACACATGCACACCGTCGGCGACATGAACTCCACGGAAACATCCTTGGGTTTCATCTCGTCAGCCAGTCGGTTGACCAGATTCAGCTCTGTTCCAACCAGCCAGTGCTGGCCCGGTTGCGAAGCCCTTACGGTACGCAGGATGTACTCGGTGGAGCCGACGTAATCCGACTTTTCGCAAACCTCAAATGCGTTCTCCGGGTGGCTGATCACCTTGCCGTCGGGGACGCGGCTGCGGAAGTTGTCGATGTGCGCGGGCTGGAACATCTGGTGCACCGAGCAGAAACCTTTCCACAGAATCATCTTGGCCTTGCGTATGGCCTCGGGGGTGTTTCCACCCAGCGGCTTGGCAAAGTCCCAGACCACCATTTCGTCCAGCGCGACACCCATCTTGTGAGCCGTATTGCGGCCCAGATGCTGATCGGGGAAAAACAGCACTTTCTCGCGGCGGGCGAACGACCATTCCAGTACTGCGCGCGCATTGCTGGACGTGCAGACGATGCCGCCGTGGCTGCCGCAGAACGCCTTCAGGTCAGCCGCGGAATTGATGTAGGTGACTGGCGTCACATGCTCGTCGGGGTCCAGCACTTCGGCGAGCTCGGCCCAGCACTTGCGAACCTTGACCAGATTGGCCATGTCCGCCATTGAGCATCCGGCTGCGAGGTCCGGAAGGATCACTGTGCGCTGCCCATCGGTCACGATATCGGCAACTTCCGCCATGAAGTGCACGCCGCAAAAGACAATGAACTCGGCCTGCGAGGTTGCAGCCAATTGCGAGAGCTTCAGTGAGTCGCCGGTGAAATCAGCATGCCGGAAGACTTCGTCGCGTTGATAATGGTGTCCCAGAATACAGAGACGGTCACCGAGCAGCTTCTTCGCGGCGACAATGCGCGCATCGCACTCGCCGTCGTCCAGCAGGTTGAATTCGTCGATCTTGAGAGCGGCGGCCATGATCACAGCCTCCTGCGGTCAGCTGGCAGAAAAATTAACAAGCCATTGTAGCCGGCTTTGACCCCGGCCACTATGGGTTGTGCGTCGGGTCAGGGCGCGGGCGCTGCTTCGCAGGTTCCAGCCGCCGTGCCGGGTAGCACCGTGCAGAGCAGCGCCTCGACCGTCTTGGTCACCGCCGTATCGCCGGTGCCGATCACCAGTTTGCCGGTGATCTTGATGGCAGACGCCGTGGCTTCCGGCAACTGCGACACGGCCAGGCCGGCCGCAGATGCGCCATTACCGATCAGCACCTTGGTGGTGTCACCGCTGCTCCAGGTGACGTGGCGCGTAATGCGCTGGCTGCGCCCGGACTGATAGTGGCCGGTAGCGGCAAACTGCTGGGTACTCAGCGCGGTTATGGTCGCCACCTCCGGGGATACGCTCAGGGTGTCGAGCGTGTCGTCGACCACGGTGAGCATGACCGGGTTGCTGCTGATCTCCGCGGTGGCGTCGCTTTCCTTGTACTTGGAGGTGATCATCGCGGTGCCAACAGCAAGACCGGATACCAGATTGCGCTGGCCCAGCAGGCCAGGAACGGCGATCGTCGGTTTGTCCGAGGTGTAGGTCACCTGCCCCGTCACATCCTGGGTCTCGCTGGTGCCGTCGAATGTCGCCACCGTCTTCAGGGCATCCGTCGTGCCGTTGATCAATTCGTCATTGGGGGCGCTGGCGAACTCGCGAGTCAGTGTCAGGCCGGTCAGCGGTCGCACATTGACCTTCGCGGTCAGGCCCTGCGCCGGCGCAAACCCTTCGCACAACGGAAACTGCGCCTGCGCCGTCAACTCCGGACCGGCAGCCACGCCCACGACCACCCCTGTCGCTGAGCCAATGGTCGCGACCTCGGTGTTCGGAGTGGCGTAACTCCAGGTGGCCAGATCGGTGACATTGAGGTTGTAGCCGTCAATCAGCGTACGTACCGTAATGGCGCTGGCGGTCTTGGGCGCCACGCTCAAGCTGGCGGGGGAAATGCTGAAGGAGGTCGGCGAACGCACCTCGACTTCATAGGTTGCGGTCAGGCCGACGAACTCACCGGTGATGGTGGCCGTACCCTCGCTTACCGGTAGCAGCGTACCGGCCGCAAAAGCGAGCGTCGGGTCGCTGGGCAGCTGGATATCACCGTTGCTGACACGCACCCGAGCCGGATTCGACGATGTCCAATGCCCACGTGCGCTGTAGTCACCGCGCTGCCCATCGCTGAATACGCCGACCAGCTGCAGCTGATGCCGGAAACAGCGATAGACCTTGTTGCCATTGAAATCAGCCTGATTGACGCGCAGGCGCACGACCTCCAGCGATTCCAGCTTGTTTCCGTCGCCGATTCCGCTGATGTCGCAAGCGGACAGTGTCAGCGCCAGCACGATCGGCAGGAAGCAGGCAATGCGGGTAAACCGGGCATGAATCGCCATGTGCGGGAATCCTTGGGGTTGTAAGGGACGTTCAGGCCGGCTTGGCCGGAACGTCCTTGGGCTGGACCGTGGAGCGTATGTGGAGTTCCCGCAGCTGGCGGGTGTCCACGGCGCTAGGGGCGTTCGTCAGCGGACAATGCGCGGTTTGCGTCTTCGGGAACGCGATGACTTCGCGGATCGACTGCCCACCGGCCATCAACATCACCATGCGATCGATGCCGATGGCGAGGCCGCCATGCGGTGGCGCACCGTAGGACAGCGCTTCAAGCAGGAAGCCGAACTTCTCCTGCTGCTCTTCCGCGCCGATCCCCAGCAGCTCGAACACGGCCTGCTGCACGTCCGGTCGATGGATACGAACGGAGCCGCCGCCGAGCTCCACACCGTTGACAACGATATCGTAGCCCTGCGAAAGAATGGTGCCCGGATTGGCCTTCAGCGCCTCGGCGTCAAAAGGCTTGGGTGCCGTGAACGGATGGTGCAGCGAGACCCAGCGCCCGCTATCGCGGTCGTCCCACTCGAACATCGGCCAATCAACCACCCACAATGCACGCCACCCCCCGGTGGTCAGCTTCATGTCGTTGCCGGCCTTCAGGCGCAGCGCGCCCAGCGCATCGCAGACCACCTTCCACTTGTCGGCACCGAAGAAGATCACATCGCCATCTTCGGCGCCGGTGCGCTCGAGAATGCCGGTCAGCGCGCGATCATGCAGATTCTTGACGATCGGTGATTGCAGGCCCTCGCGCCCCTTGGCCTTGTCGTTGACAACGATATAGGCCAGACCCTTGGCGCCATAAACCTTTACGAACTCGGTGTACTTGTCGATCTCGCTGCGCGAAAGCTTTTCGCGCCCGCCGGGCACGCGTAGCGCGGTTACCCGGCAGTTCGGATCGTTGGCGGGCCCGGAGAAGACCTTGAAGTCGACATCCGCGACCAGATCCTTGACCTCGATCAGCTGCAGCGGGTTGCGCAGGTCCGGCTTGTCCGATCCATAGCGTTCCATGGCCTCGGCGTAGCTGATATGTGGCAGCTCGCCGAGATCCACATTCAGCGCGTGTTGGAACAGATCCTTAACCAGCTCCTCGATGATCGCCATGATCTGCTGCTGATCAAGGAACGAGGTTTCGACGTCCAGCTGCGTGAACTCGGGCTGCCGGTCGGCACGTAGATCTTCATCGCGGAAGCAGCGCGCGATCTGATAGTAGCGATCCAGGCCAGACAT
This sequence comes from Solimonas sp., assembly GCA_041635075.1. GTDB lineage: Bacteria > Pseudomonadota > Gammaproteobacteria > Nevskiales > Nevskiaceae > Solimonas. Next base: position 13,725 of record JBFJKG010000001.1, on the reverse strand, counting down.
CATCAGCAACTGCTTGAACAGCTGCGGCGACTGCGGCAGCGCGAAGAACTGCCCGGGGTGGGTGCGGCTGGGCACAAGATAATCTCGCGCGCCTTCCGGCGTGGCCTTGGTCAGTATCGGCGTCTCGACGTCGATGAAGCCGTTGCGATCCATGAAGGTGCGGATGCGCTGCACCACGTCGTGCCGCAGTCGCAGGTTCTTCTGCATTTGCGGATTGCGCAGGTCGATGTAGCGATACTTGAGGCGAGTGTCCTCGCCCACGGTCTCATCCTCGGGATGGAACGGCGGGGTCTCAGCCTTGTTGAGCAACTCGACTTCCTTGCCCAGCAACTCAATCTTGCCGGTGCGCATGTCCGGGTTTTCGGTCCCCGCGGGGCGCGCGCGCACCCGGCCGGTGATCCGCACCACATACTCGGACCGCAGCCGATCAGCAGCCGCAAAGGCCTCCTGAGTATCCGGATCGAAGACGCACTGCAGTAGCCCCTCGCGATCGCGGAGATCGATGAAAATCACGCCGCCGTGGTCACGGCGCCGATGAACCCAACCGCAAACGCTGACTGTCTGACCCGTCAGGGCTTCGTCAACCTGACCGCAATAGTGGCTACGCATCATGGATATCTGGTGAAGAGTCCGGCACAGCCGGCGCTTCCTGGTCTTGGGGGCCTCGCGGAGCAGGTCCGCAGGGCGGCGTAGTGTACCTGCGCGGGGTGGCCGGGGTCACGCCAACCGCCCGGTCTAGCTGGCCGCGGGTGTACTGGGCGCAGCCGCTTTCTCGGGCTTGGTGGCCGTGGCGGGTGACGCAGCTGCGGACGACGCAGCCGCCGGGGCATCCGCCTTGGGCCCGGCGCTCGCGGCCGAGCTGTCGCTTTCCGAGCCTGCCAGATTCTTCTTGTTGCCAGACTTGAAGTCAGTCTCGTACCAGCCGCCACCGTTCAGGCGAAAACCCGCGGCCGAGACCTGCTTGCTCAGGCCGGCCTGCCCACAGCTGGGGCAATCTGTGGCGGGGGGATCGGACATCTTCTGCAGCAGCTCCGTGGGCTGCCCGCACTCAGTACAGACGTATTCGTAAATTGGCATGACTTACTCGCGAATCCAGGCCATATCTGGCCACAGTGACGGCCCAATGGCGGCGGCGGCGCGCATTTTCAAGACTTGTCCGGCCCGCGTCCAGCACCGGCGGCATCGGGCCACCACAGGTGAAACTCCGCGCCGATCTGGCGGGGCGCCGCCCACAGCTGCGCACCGTGGTGACTCGCGATACGCCGACACAGAGCCAGACCTATGCCGGACCCTTCATAGCGCTCGCTGCTGTGCAGCCGCCGGAACACCGTGAAGATGGCCTCCAGCTGATCTTCCGGAATCCCGATGCCGTTGTCGGTCAGCGTCAGGTGCCAGCCTTCGCGCTCCCGCCAGGCTCGGATCTCGACACGCAGCGGGCGCGCAGGCGATCTGAACTTGATGGCGTTACCAAGCAGGTTCTCAAACATCTGGGCCAACAAACGCGGATCTGCATCAAGCTCCGGAAGTTGCTCATAAACGCAGCTGACCGGCACCTCCCCCGCTTCATCCGCTTTCGAAAGCGCCTCCCGCACCCGGTCCAGGATCTGATTCAGGGGCTGGCGCGCACCGACGCGCGCCTCACGACCAACGCGCGCAAGCTGCGCCAGAGCGGCGATCAGCTGCTGCAGCTGCGTCAGTCCCGTCAGCACCTCGTCCAGCCACTGCTGCGCCTGCTGGTCAAGTTCGCGGCCATTCCGCTGCTGCAGCAGGCGTGCGAATCCGGCCGCATTGTGCAGCGGTGCGCGCAGGTCATGCGCCGCATCGTAGGCAAACTGCTCGGCCGCCGCCGCTGCGCGCTTGTACTCGACAACGGACATGCGCAGCTGGCCCTCGGTGCGATCCCTCATCTGCAGCTCCAGCTCGAGCGCGGCTACACGCCGCTGCAGGTCCGCTGCGGCTGAGCTTGACGAGGGGGGGAGCATTGCAACTGCAAGCTGCTGCGGCTGCGGCTGCCGCGAACGCGCCAGCAGCCACCCTGCTCCGCCCCCTATCAGCAGCCCCATCAGTGCAGCCAGCGCCGTAGCCACTGCCATCCGCGATCTCCCGTAAACATTGAGCCCGCCCAATCTATCGGTAGTTGAAGCTCACGGCTAAACTTCGCACCCGATCCGACGCCGATCCCATGCAAGACAATCTACGCCGCGGCGCCCGCCACGCCGTACAGGCCGCCGCCGCGTTCGCCGTTACCGGCGCTTGCATCAAGGCTGCCGCACCCGGAACGCCGAACGAAGTCGTGGTCTTCATCCGCTGCCTGATCAGCCTGGTGGCTCTGATGCCATGGTTGCTACGGCTTGGAGTCGGCAGCTTACGCACACACCGCATCGGTGGACACCTGTGGCGGGCCGCCTTTGGAGTGCTCGCCATGTACGCGTTCTTCTATGCGATCGGCCGCCTCCCGTTGGCTGAGGCGATGCTGCTGACCTACTCCACTCCGCTATGGATTCCATTTATTGCCTGGCTGTGGATAGGCGAGCGCCCACCTTTGGTCGCCATACCAGCAACGTTGCTGGGGCTTGCAGGCATCGCACTGATCGTCAAGCCCGGACACGCGGAGATTGACTGGCTGGCTGGACTGATCGGCGTCGCCTCGGGCGTACTTGCTGCCTGCGCGATGGTCAGCATCCGGCGCATATCGGATACCGAACCAGCGCTGCGCATCGTCTTCTACTTCGCGCTGATGGCCACCGCGATCTCCGCCGTTCCCCTGCTGTGGGCGTGGCAGACGCCCTCGCTGGATGCGTTGTTGCTGCTGATCGGGGCCGGACTATTTGCCACCGTGGGCCAACTCAACCTGACCCAGGCGTATAGCTATGCCCCGGCTGCGCGCGTCGGTCCGTTCACCTATACGGCGGTGTTGTTCTCGGCCGGCTTGGCTTGGCTGATCTGGGACGAAGCGCTGGATCGCTGGTCAGCGTTGGGTGCGGTGCTGGTGATCGCCACTTGCGTAATGGTCAGCTGGCGAAGACCGGAACCCCAGCTCGAAGAGTAAGTCACCGAGTTGCAACGCCACGCACCCTACTCCGGCGGTGCCAGCGTTTCGATACGTATGTCGGCGAAGCCGCTCAGGCCACTGGTGAAGTAATGATATGCCGCCGCCGCCTGGTCGGGTGCCCCCTTGAACCCGAACTCGATATGCCGTGGTCGATCGCCGCTGCCGCGAAACGGCAAGCTCGAGAGTTTGATCTGCGGATAGCGGGACAACGTGGCCGACATCAGCGGCAGGAGGTCGCCTTCGCCACTGGTTCCGATCGCACGCAGGCGAAACTCGACCGTCGGGCGGGCAGTGCGCAAGGCAGCCAGTTCGCGGTCAAGGACCCACTCGAGCATAGGCCAGGCCATCTCCGGAAACCCGGGAACGAAATAGCATTGCCGCAACGCAAAGCCCGCGACCCGATTAATCGGGTTCGGGATCAAGCGTGCGCCCTGCGGAAAATCGGCCATCAACACCCGATTGGGAAGCGCCGCATCACCATACTGATCGATGATCAGCGCCGCGGCTTCCGCATGACGCACGACCTCAAGCTTGAACGCACGCGCCGCCGCCTGACGCGTGCAATCATCCGGTGTCGCGCCAATGCCTCCGCACGAGAGCACCACATCACCCCGCTGATCAGCGCTCGCGATCGCCTCGGCGATCGCTGCTTCATCATCCGGCAGGAACCTCGCCCACCCCAGCTCCAGGCCGCGTGCGGCCAGTAGCTCGATGACCTTTGGCAAATGCTTGTCCTGGCGCTTGCCGGACAGCAACTCATCACCGATTACCAGCAGTCCTATCGTTGCCATTGCTGCCGTCTCGTCCAAAAACCGAGGGCGGCTATTGCCGCCCTCGTCTTGCCCCATCTATTCACCCGAGCAGCCAGGGTGCTTATTCCACCGCCCAGCCATACTTGTCCACGGCGTTGAAGATGTCGGTCTCAGTGACGATACCAATCACCTTGTCGCCCTGCTTCACGGTCAGCCGGCTGAAATTGTGGTCTGTGATCTTGGCTGCGGCATCGCGAATGCTGAACTCCGCAGGGACCGAAACCACCGGGCGCGTGCAAACGTCCTTGACCCGCGTTGTAGCCGGGTTTTTACCTGCACGAACGATCTTGGACACGATGTCACGGCGCGTGACGATGCCCCAGTTGCCGTCTGCATCCGGATCAACCACGACCGAACTGATGTCGTTGTCGGTCATCACATGCATCGCACTTTCCACAGTCTCGGAGTCAGAGACGGTAATCAGCGAGCGCGTCATCAGATCGGCTACGGTATGCGGCACGCGGCCGGAGTCGAGCATCTCCTCCAGCGGTTGCAGCAGCCGACGAATCTCGCGCTGCTTGCGCTCCTTGATCAGCTGCTCCTGCTGGGCCTTGCGCTTGGCCTCGAGATCCACGCCACCTTCAATGCGCTCGATCAATGCATCGGCAAACTGACTGGTTCCCACCTCGGTGGCACCATCGATCTGACGAGCAAAGTCGTAGGTCACGATGCCGTCGGACACCACCTCCGGATAGGCCAGCGTGATCAGGTCCGCGGCCTCTTTCCAGCCCATGTACTCCAGCATCATCACGCCTGAGAACAGCAGCGAACCGGGATTCACTTTGTTGAGATTGGCGTACTTCGGCGCCGTGCCGTGGGTGGCCTCGAACACGGCCACGTTGTCGGCGATGTTTGCGCCAGGCGCGATCCCCATGCCGCCGACTTCCGCAGCAATGGCGTCTGAGAGGTAGTCGCCATTGAGGTTCGGAGTGGCCAGCACGTCAAACTCATCCGGTCGCAGCAGCATCATCTGGAACATGATGTCGGCAATACGATCCTTGATGACAATCTTGCCTTCGGGTTGCTTGCCCTTGTACTCGTTGTAGAGCTGCTCTTCAGTAATAGTGACCGCGCCAAACTCCTCACGGGCCACTTCGTAGCCCCAGTTCCGGAAGGCGCCTTCGGTGAACTTCATGATGTTGCCCTTGTGCACCAGGGTCACCGACTCACGGCCGTTGTCGATTGCGTACTGAATCGCCTTTCGCACCAGGCGCTTGGATCCAAAGGCGGAAATCGGCTTGATACCAATGCCAGCGCCTTCGAAGAACTTGGCCTTCATTTCCTCGCGCAGGAACTTCGCAACCTTCTCGTTCTCCGGCGTGCCGGTCTTGTACTCGATGCCCGCGTACACGTCCTCGGTGTTCTCGCGGAAAATCACGACATCAACCTTGCCCGGATTCTTCAACGGGCTCGGCACGCCGGCGTAGTGACGCACCGGGCGCACACAGGCGTACAGGTCCAGATCCTGGCGCAGCGCCACGTTCAGCGAGCGGAAACCGCCGCCCACCGGCGTGGTCAGCGGCCCCTTGATCGAGACCATCAGATCCTGCAATACCGCCAGTGTCTCGTCTGGGCAGTAGTTGCCGTCATACAGATTGGCGGCCTTTTCGCCGAGGAAGGTCTCGCACCAGTGAATCTTGCGCTTGCCGTCATAGGCCTTGGCCACCGCAGCGTCCCAGACGCGCAGGCAGGCCTTGGTGATATCGGGACCGATGCCGTCACCCTCGACGTAGCCGACGATGGGTTGATCCGGCACATGCAGCTTGCCGTTCTTGACGGTGATTTTCTCGCCAGTGGAGGGAATTTTGATATGGCGGTAGGCAGCCATGGGCGGTGATCTCCTGATCAATTCTGTTCGTTTTCAGCAATTGGGGAATTCTACGCTGCCTGCGGCGGCTGGTGGTGGCACGGCCACCGCTCTGGCAAGCTGCAAGCATATATCCCCCGAGGAGGCAGCACGATGAATGTCCTAGTGCCCATTGCAAACGGCTCCGAATCACTGGAAACGGTCACCATCGCCAATGTGCTGCGCCGCGCCGACATTCAGGTCGTGCTTGCCAGCATCGAGGACAGCCCCGCCGTTCTCGGCACGCGCGGCATCACCTTGACTGCGGATGCGCTGTACTGGGACGTCGCAACCCGGACATTTGACGCAATCATCCTGCCCGGGGGCGAAAAGGGAGCGTCCGCGCTGGGCGCTCATACCGGGCTGATGGAAAAGATCAAGCAACAGCGCATGGATCACCGCTGGTACGGTGGGATCTGCGCAGCTCCTGCGCTGGCGTTGGCGCCGCACGAGCTGCTGGATGGCAAGCAGGCGACCTGCTACCCCGCCTTTCGCGACCAGCTGATTCACTACGTGGACCAGCCCGTGGTTGTCGACGGCCATTGCATCACCAGCCAAGGGCCGGCGACCGCGATCGCCTTCGGGCTAAGGCTGGTGGAGTTGCTGGCGGGCCCCGAAGTCTCGCGCGAAGTCGCAGCGGCGATGCTGGCGGAATCCCAGGGCTGAATGCAGAACGCCCGCATTCAGCGGGCGTTCTGGTGTCGGTCAGCGAAAAAGGCTCAGGCTGCCTTCTTGCTCCCTACCGCTTCTGCCAGCATTTTCTGCAACTCGCCGGATTGATACAGATCAAGCGTGATATCGCAGCCACCCACCAACTCTCCCTTGACATAGACCTGAGGGAACGTGGGCCAGTTGGCGAACTTCGGCAAAGCCCGGTAAACCTCTTCATCCTCGAAGATGTTGACGTGGGCAAACGGAACCTCGCAGGCCTTCAGGGCCTGAACAACACGCGCGGAGAACCCGCACTGCGGGAAGTCCGGAGACCCTTTCATATAGACAATGATCGGGTTATCAGTTACTTGCTTCTTGATTCTTTCGAGTGCATCCATGGCGCTCTCCTGCCTGGGGAGTCGGAACGGCGGCGGATTATACGCGCGCCGATGAACAGTGGTTGAACGACTATTGAATTTGCCAGAACCCTCGCCTATGGTGTCGCTCCCCCGAGCCAGCGGCCATCGTGCCGCAACAGCCAGACGAGGATAAATACGATGGCCCTCACCCTACCTGAACTCCCTTACGCCCGCGACGCACTGGCGCCGCACATGTCCGCCGAAACCCTGGACTTTCACTATGGCAAGCATCACAAGGCCTATGTGGACAATGCCAACAAGCTGATCGCCGGTACCGAATTTGAAAGCCTGAGCATCGAAGACATCGTCAAGAAGTCCTCCGGCAAGGTGTTTAACAACGTGGCGCAGATCTGGAACCATACCTTCTTCTGGAATTGCCTGACGCCGAAACAGTCGGCACCGGGCAAGGTATTGACCGACGCATTGGTCAAACAGTTCGGCGGCGTTGAGGATTTCAAGAAGCAGTTCACTGACGCTGCGATGAATACCTTCGGCTCGGGCTGGGCCTGGCTGGTGAAGAATGGCGACGGCTCACTGGCCATCGTCTCGACCCAGGGCGCCGGCAACCCGATGACCAGCGGCCAGACCCCGTTGCTGACCTGCGACGTCTGGGAACATGCCTACTACATCGACTACCGCAATGCCCGCGCCAGCTTCCTGGAACACTTCTGGGCGCTGGTGAACTGGGAGTTTGTGGAAAAGAACCTCGGCTGATTGCAGCCGCAGATCGCGGGGCCGCGCCCATGGGGTCGCGGCCCCGTTCGTTTTTGAGGGAGCGAGCATGCCGCGTCATTTCCTGAGACTGAGCGACCTTTCCGCTGCAGAGGCACGCGCACTGATTGAGCGCGCCAGCGCCCTGAAGGCACAGCGCGATGCACTCCCGCGCCCCTTTGTCGGCAAGACGCTGGCGATGGTCTTCACCAAGAGCTCCACGCGGACCCGCGTGAGTTTCGAGTCCGGAATGGCCAAGCTCGGCGGCCACGCGCTGTTCCTGCACGCCGGAACGACGCAGCTCGGGCGCGACGAACCCATCAGCGACACGGCGCAGGTACTGTCACGCATGTGCGACGCGATCATGATCCGCAATGACTCGCAACAGGATCAGGAGCAGTTGGCCGCCAATTCGCGCGTACCGGTGATCAACGGCCTGTCCGACCTGCACCATCCCTGCCAGTTGCTGGCCGATCTGCAGACCTGGTTTGAACATCGCGGCGATCCGAAGGGCAAGACTGCTGCGTGGATTGGCGACGGCAACAACGTCTGTCATTCATGGATCGAGGCAGCGCAGATGTTCGGTTTCAAGCTGCGCATCGCCGCGCCCAAGGGCTATGAGCCCCTGCCGGCGCTGGTGCAGGCTGCGGGGGATGCCGTAGAGATCATGCGCGGAGCGACCTTCGCCGCAAATGGCGCGGACCTCGTCGTGACCGACACCTGGACCAGCATGGGACAAGAGGCCGAGTCAAAGAAGCGGCTGGCCGCGTTCGCCGGCTATCAGGTGGATGCCGCCCTGATGTCGCGCGCCAAGGCAGACGCCATCTTCATGCACTGCCTGCCGGCCCATCGCGGTGAGGAAGTCTCGGTGGACGTGATTGACGGACCGGCCTCGGTGATCTTCGACGAAGCTGAGAACCGCATGTGGGCACAGATGGCGCTGCTGGAGCTGCTGCTGGGCTGAGTTTCGCTGCGGCGAGACTCCGGCAATAATGCCGACCACAACGACGCGCGCTGGCCTGCGTCGCGGAGCCGATTGCAATGAAGATGCAGCTCTACTGCAGCAAGACGTCACCGTATTCGCGGAAGGTCCGGGTTGCCGCGCTTGAGCTCGGCCTGGCGGATCTGATCGAGGAAATCCAGACCGACCCTTTCGATCCGCCAACGGCGTTCCTGGCCGCCAATCCACTGTCGCGAATCCCGACCCTGATCACCGAGCGTGGCGAGGCACTACCCGATTCCAACCTGATCATCGAATATTTGCTGACCCGGGGCCGGGGGCTCACATCGCTCCCCCGGGGCAGCAAGCGCTGGGCGACACTCAGACGCGAAACGCTGGCCGAAGGCATCATCAACGCTGCGGTGGCCACGGTCTACGAACGCCGACGTCCCGAGAGCATCATCTACACCGCGTTTCTCGACCGTCAGGCGGCGGCCATACATCGCTGCATCGAGGTGCTCAACCTCGAAGCCGGTGCGCTCGACGCCGAGGCGCCGAGCACCGCGGAGATCACCACCGGGGTCGCGCTGGCTTATCTGGATTTCCGCATGCCGTATCTCGACTGGCGCCGCGACCACGACGCGCTGGTCAACTGGTTCTCCCAGTTCTCCCAGCGCCCGTCCATGCTCAGTACCGTACCCACCTGATGCGGTGCCGGCAGATCATCGCCGCAGTCGTCTCCTTGCTGCTGGCGGGGTGCGCCGCAACCACCGGTGGCATTCGCGTAGACCCCGATGAGCTTGAGCAGTATCGACATCAGTTGGTGCTCGAGGCGCTGGGTCAGGTCGGGCGCCCCTACCGCTGGGGCGGCAGCACGCCGGACGGCTTCGACTGCAGCGGCCTCGTGCAGTATGTCTACGCGCAAACCGGGCTGAGCGTTCCGCGCACCGCCCGCGAACAACATGCAATGGGCGGGCCCATCGACCTCGACGACGCCGAGCCGGGCGACCTGCTGTTCTACAGCTTCGCCGGCCGTAAGGTGGACCACGTCGCCATCTATCTGGGCGACGAGCAGGCGGTGCATGCGCCCGCAAGCGGGCGCACCGTCATCGTTGCGTCAGTCCATCTGGCCTACTGGAAGAAGCACTTCGTCGACGCCGTGCGCATACTTCACGACTAGCCTGCGACTCTGCCTAGCCGTTGAGCAGGATCCGACTTTGCGGCTGCGACAGAATCAGCTTGTTCAGACGCCGCACGAAGCCGGCGGGATCTTCCAGCTGCGCGCCTTCCGCAAGCACCGCTTGCCCCAACAGCAGCTCGGCCAGATCAGCCAGCGCGTCCCCCTCCGCCGCCTTCAGGCGCTCAATCAATGGATGCTTCGGGTTAAGTTCCAGGATCGGCTTGGACACCGGCAGCGCCTCGCCCGAGCGACGCAGGATCTCCTCTAGACGACGCGACAGCGCATGCTCACCGGCCACCAGACACGAGGGTGAGTCGACCAGACGTGCGGACAGGCGCACCGACTCTACGCGTTCGCCCAGGACTTGCTGCACGCGCTCAAGCGCCTCGCGGTACTCGCTGTCCTGTCGCGCCTTGTCTGCTGTCTCGATCCGGCTCTCGACATCCTTGGAGGCGCGCGCAACCGATTCCAGCCGCTTGCCAGCATATTCGGTCAAGTGCGACACCACCCACTCATCGATCCGATCGATCAGCAGCAGCACCTCGAAGCCCTTGGCCCTGAATCCTTCGATATGCGGACTGTTCCGGGCCGCTATGAGGTTCTCTGCACTCAGGTAGTAGATCTTGTCTTGTCCCTCTGCTGCCCGCGCAAGATATTCATCCAGCGACACCAGCGCGCTGTCGGCCTGCGCCGAGGAATGGAATCGACAGAGCTTTGCGATGCGTTCGCGATTGGCGGGATCTTCGACGATACCCTCCTTGAGCACCGGACCAAACAGCGTCCACACCTTGGCGTAGTCGTCAGGCCGCTGACTGGCCAGCTCGTCGAGCATGTCAAGCACGCGTTTCACCAGCGCGTTGCGAATCTTGTCGACCGTACGGTTGCCCTGCAGCAGCTCGCGCGAAACATTGAGCGGCAGATCCGCGGTGTCGACCAGACCTCGCACAAAGCGCAGATAGGGCGGCAGCAGCTCGGCAGCCTTGTCCATGATGAAGACACGCTTCACGTAGAGCTGTACACCATGCCCCTGGTTCCGGTCCCAGAGTTCCTGGCCAGCGTGCGCCGGGATATACAACAGCGACGTGTACTCAAGCGTGCCCTCGACCCGATGGTGCGCCCAACACATCGGCGCCTCGAAGTCATGCGTCAGATGCTGGTAGAACGCGCGGTAGTCCTCGTCCTTCAGCTCCGACTTCGGGCGTGCCCAGAAGGCACGTGCCTGGTTCAATGTTTCCAGCTCACCCGACGCCTTATGTAGCCGTATCGGCAGCCCGATATGGTCGGAATACCGCCGGACCAGTGTCGCCAGGCGCGCGGGCGCGAGGAATTCGCGGTCCTCCTCACGCAGGTGCAGGATCACCTCCGTGCCGCGGGTTTGCTTGTCGGCACTCTCTATGGAGAACTCACCCTGGCCATCAGACTCCCAGCGCACGGCGGAGTCGTCACCCGCGCGACGGCTGAGCACGGTGACCCGGTCGGCCACGATGAACGCCGAATAGAAGCCGACCCCGAACTGTCCGATCAGGCCGGAATCCTTCTTCTGATCTCCGGACATCGCGTCCAGAAACTTCTTGGTACCGGACCGGGCGATGGTCCCGAGGTTCTCGATCACCTCCTCGCGCGACATGCCGACACCGTTGTCGCGAACCGTGAGTGTGCCCTCAGACTCGTCTACCTCCAGCTCCACCGCCAGTTCGTCACTGCCCAGAAGGTCAGGTTGATCTATGGCCAGAAAGCGTAGCTTGTCGCAGGCGTCAGAAGCGTTGGAGATCAGTTCCCTGAGGAAAATCTCCTTGTTCGAATACAAGGAATGAATCATCAGGTGCAGCAACTGCCGCACCTCGGTCTGAAACTCGCGCCGCTCTGCCGTCATTTCGCCCACTCCTCTACAGTCTGTTCGTGCTACCGGATGCGCCCTTAATAGGGGCCAGGTTCCGCGGTTCAAGGCCCGCCGTGGCGATGCCGCCGGCGGACTTCAGTCCAGAGTGCGTCGATAGCGCTTGACGCCGATGGCCATGACGCCGCCAGTAAACAGCAGCAGCGGCCATAGCTGTGGCCATACCTCCCAGCCCGTGTAGCCCTTCAGCATGATGCCCCGCACCAGACGCAGGAAATGCGTCAATGGCAACACTTCTCCCAGCCACTGGGCCCAGATTGGCATGCCGCGAAACGGAAACATAAACCCCGACAGCAGCAGGGACGGCAGGAAGAAGAAGAAGCCCATCTGCATCGCCTGAATCTGATTGCGCGCGATGCTGGAGAACGTAATCCCTACTGTGAGATTCGCGACGATGAACACCAGAACGCAGGCCAGCAGGAGAAAAACCGAGCCCAGCATAGGCACCGCGAACAGATAGAGCGCCGCCAGCAGGATCACCGCGACCTGCACATACCCGACGACGACGTAGGGCAAGATTTTTCCAACCATGACCTCTACGGGCAGAACCGGCATTGCCATCAGGTTCTCCATCGTCCCGCGCTCCACCTCACGGGTGATGCCCAAGCCCGTCATGATGATCATGGTCATTGTCAGTATCACGCCCATCAGACCGGGCACGATGTTGTACTGGGTCGTACCTTCCGGGTTGTAAAGCCGATGCACACGCCACTCAAATGGCGCTTCTGCGGGCGACTGATCGGCCAGCACTCCCCTCAGGTCGTGCTGTAGCGCACTGCGCGCCAGCGGCTCCAGCGCTGCCAAGGCATTGCTGGTTGCTGCTGGGTCAGACGCGTCGGCCTCGAGCAACAATGCGGGTTGCTCCCCGCGTACGACCGCCTCGGTAAAGCGCGGCGGTATCGTCAGCACAAACTGAACCTCACCAGCTCGCAGCAGGTCCTCAGCGGCGTCCACGCTCGCGGGCGTGGCCCGCAGGTCGAAGTACTGAGACTCACGCACTGCCGACAGCAAGCTGCGCGTCAACACGGTCTGCTCAGCAGTGACCACCGCGGTGGGCAGATGCTTGGGATCGGAGTTGATAGCGAAGCCGAACAAGGTCAGCTGGATGACCGGGATGCCCACCATCATCGCGAACGTCAACCGATCACGACGCATTTGCACAAATTCCTTACGCACCACCGCGCCGAGACGGCGCCACGACCACCAGCGCCTGGCGCGGCTGGATGCCGGGAAATCGGTCACTGCAGATGATCCTTCGCGTCGCGCATCAGATGGATGAACACGTCTTCCAGCCGCGGCTCATCCCGCTGCCAGTGCAGATCGCCCCGCTGCAGATACGGCGCCAGCTGCATCTCAAGCGCTGCGTGATTGGCACCACTGATATGCAGCGTGTTGCCGAACGGCACGACCTGCTCCGCGGCCGAAAGCTTCAGCAACTCCGGGTAGATCTCGGTCGCCCGCTTCCCGGTAACCGTCCAGGTCGCAAGCTTCGACCGTTGTATCAGCTCGGCTGGCTCACCTTGAGCCAGCAATTCGCCGTAGGCGATATACGCCAGCCGGTGGCAACGCTCCGCCTCGTCCATATAGTGGGTCGAAACCAGCACCGTGATGCCACGCGCCGACAGTCGGTGTATTTCCTCCCAGAAATCACGGCGAGCCTTGGGATCGACGCCTGCAGTCGGCTCATCCAGCAGCAACAGTCGCGGCTCGTGCAACAGGCAAGCGGCCAGGGCCAGACGCTGCTTCCAGCCACCCGACAGATTGCCAGCCAGCTGGTGCTGACGATCCTTGAGGCCTAGCTGAAGCAGAGCAGCATCCACCACCGAGCGAGCCGACGTCATCTCATAGACGCTGGCCACAAACTCCAGATTCTCGCGGATCGAAAGATCCTCGTAGTAGCCAAACCGCTGCGTCATGTAGCCGACTTCGCGTTTGATGCGCGCACTCTCCCGGACGATGTCGTAGCCCAGACAGCGGCCCTCGCCTGCATCCGGTGTCAGCAGGCCGCACATCATGCGGATGGATGTCGTCTTGCCGCTGCCATTGGGCCCCAGAAACCCAAAAATTTCGCCGCGGCGCACCTGCAGGCTGAGCTGATTGACCACGCGCTTGCCGCCAAAGGATTTGCTCAACCCGCGCACATCGATCACCACATCCTCGCTCATGGAACCAACTCGACATCGACCGGCTGCCCGGGCCTCAGCAGCTGCGCTTGCT